>JAPOZO010000067.1 GCA_026706025.1 Candidatus Poribacteria bacterium | reverse complement strand
AGCAAACAGCATAACAGACTCTAAACAATTACCCAATTTATTTCTTAAACTTCATTAGGGGGTTTTTGCTGGGGTGTTTCTTCAGGGTTTCCCCGCCCGACATTGATCGGAGATGTGCAAATTTAATATTGAAACTTGTTCAAACCTTGCCCAGCAAAGATGAAAGGAGTTTTTCGGTGAGATTCACACGTATTGTAATTGTAACTGTAACGCTACTTTGTTTCTTGTCTTTCTCTGTCTCGGCAGGGACATTTATCGAAACATTTGATGACAAAAATCTGGAAGTGTGGAAGGAACTCGTCCACTTGAATAAAGCCCCTGGTTCTTGGGAGGTTATCAATAATGAACTTCACGCCGTAAGCCGTGAAACATTTCGGCGTCTACTCATAACCGGAGATAATACATGGGAAAACTATACTATTGAATTTGATGTCAAACCGCTTACAAAACACGGTGTTGGAACTATAGTGATTGCTGCACGGGTTAGCGGCGCCTGGGTGGTTTCCTGCAACATTGACGATCGGGTGGAGTTAATTGACGGCAAAGCTGTTCCTGGCACACGCATAAGTTGTGACTATGGTGATTGGCGCGGGGTAGAGTTTATAAGCCTTCACAGGGCAGCGCATCCGCTTCTAAGATTGGATAAGTGGGCGCATCTAAAGTTAAGCGTTCAAGGAAATATCGTCACTTTCTGGATTGATGGGAAGCAGGTTGTGAAACCTACGAAACTTCTAATTCTTGCAGGGGTTCAAGCCTTTGATGGTTTTCCAGACTTCCTGACAGGTGGCATAGGCTTCGGTCTCTCGAATTATACGGCGCGCTTTGATAACATTACTGTGACCGGCGAGAGTATTCCAAACGGCGGTGGATTCGCCGTAACATTCCAAGGCAAACTCGCGACAACATGGGGGAACTTGAAGCGGTTTTAATCTCAACAGAAATCACATTGAAAGGAGAATCTCTATGAAATGTGTGAATATTATAGCAATCCTTTTTCTTTTCTTCTTTGTCTGGGCAGGGAGGTTTGTGGAAACCTTTGTAATTATAGACGGACGAAATAATGTTTCACATTTATGGGTTTCATTTTACTGTCGTGTTTGGTATACTTTACCAATAGGAAAGTGACTTGATATTGAGATAACTTGTCTATCCACCGCTGTATCTGTCCAAAATCGGCGGATCATAATCACGGAGTATTCTGATGGAAAGAGAAAACGATGTTCAATTGATTCGTAGCATTTTATCAGGCAACGATGAAGCATTCAGTGTTTTAGTCCAAAAGCATCAAAAGAGTATTCATGCGCTGGCGTGGCGAAAGGTCGGTGACTTTCACATCGCTGAAGAGATAACCCAAGACACTTTCCTCAAGGTATACAAGCACCTCGCACAGCTGAAAAATCCGAACCAGTTTGGGGGATGGCTTTATGTTATCGCGAATAATCTTTGCAAGAAGTGGCACCAAAAGAACAAATCTGTGATGCAATCATTGGAAGCCACACCTATAGAAGAAATTGAGAAACTCTCTTATACGCATCACTTATCTGACCTACGGCAGACAGAGATCACTGAGGATCGCCATGAACTCGTCAAAAAACTTTTGGCAAAGCTGCCGGAGAGCGAACGTACGGTGGTGACACTCTTTTATCTCGGAGAAATGACGGCGAAGGAAATTGGAAAATTCTTAGGTGTGTCAGTCAACACAGTTAAAAGTCGACTTCACCGCGGACGCGAGCGTTTACAGGAACGGCAGGAAGAACTATTGGTTAGCGAAACACTCGGGGGTATCCCATTCCCTGCCCAAGTAACTGAGCGTATCATGCAGGAAGTCGCTAATATGAAACCGATATCGCCCCCGGTTGGCAAACCGTTGCTACCGTGGGCGGCTGTTGGAACTGCCACCGTTCTGGTGATATTGCTGCTCGGTGTGAGCAACGCGTACCTTGCTCGTTTTCAGAAGCCGTACAGTTTTGAAGCACAATCTGAACCTACCATTGAAATCGTTGACACACCTATCATTCTGGATATTGCGGCGAAACCCGCTATACAAAATCGAGTGGGTCGGGCAGCTTCCGCAGGTAAAAACAGCGGTACTGGGGCACAAGTCTCTACAACGACCACAGCATCTGTTACATTGGAGGACTCCGCCAAGTTTTCGACTTCGCAGTGGACGCAGGGAAGCGCACCACCAAGCGGGCGCGTCCGCGATATCTTCGCTACATCTGAAGGCAGCGTCTATGGTGTTACCCCCTCAGGCATATACAGATTAGGCGCAGATGCTACCACATGGACACGCATCAACACGGATATTCCAATTGGTGAATCGCTAATGCCGATGGCAGAGCATAGTGGCATCCTTTACATAGTATCCACCGATGAAATATTTAGGTCGGATGATAAAGGTGAAACATGGCGGACGATTGGTTCCCGACCAAAGGGACACGCCGTTGGTCTCATTATCACGGGTGAGAGTTCTACGATGTATCTTGCGCTTAGAGATGAAGGGATTTATCGATCTACAGACGGTGGGACACAATGGCACCTATTTAATGGCGGATTGGCAAACAAAAGGATTTCTACAGTCGCTGCTGTTGGAACAACAGTGTTTGCTGGCACAGCGCGCGGTCTCTATCGTCTGGGTTCAGGCACTTGGCAAAAGTTGCCGGTAGAGACATCAAGAGCCATCTATTCCTTGGCAGTGTCTGATAATAATCTCTATGTTGGGACAGGTCCCCATCTGTTGGGACTCACGCCAATAGAGGTAGAACAAGAAGTACCAAGAAATGAGTCGCATGCCCTCAAAATTTTCCATTCGGCTAACTTGGGAGCATCTTGGACAGAAATAACACCCAGTTATAAATCTGATTATGATCGAGTGATACCCTCTGGCATGACGGTTTCGGCTGTTGGTGAAGTGCTTTTAGTGTCAACTGCCAGCCAACAATATCATTCAACAGATAGCGGACAAACCTGGACAGAACTTTCAGGAGATACGGACCTGTTCATGATCAATAGTCTTCCAGTTGTGGCTATAGACGAGACGACGTTTTACAAAGCGGGTCTCTTTGGGATTCATCGCACAACTGATGGCGGGCAATCGTGGAGATTACTTATAGATGGGATGGTGGGAACAAGGCTAAAGGATTTGGTTGCGTTCAATAACAGATTATACGCGCATACCGGCTATGCGGTGTATCAATCCACTGACGAAGGTGTGTGTTGGAAAAAAATCTCAATTACTGGGGATTTTGCTGCAAAGGTGATTGTAATTACAACTGACTCATCAAAACCGGAAAGCGCGCGTGTCTCCAATACCTTTCACTCAAAATTGGTGGTTGATGACAATAATCTTTATCTTATTTCACCTGGAGTTAACAATTTGCAAATTGCCCACGTATCTACAGATGGCGGTATACGCAGTCCCGTTCAAAGCATACCCGCTTCTCATGATGAAGTATTACGCCGCAAGTTACCAACAGGTAGCGAGGCAGCGAAAGAGACGCACTTATCCGCGGATTCTAAAACAGAGCATCACGTAATTGTCTCGATCGTTCCACCGCCCATAAAGAAAGAGAAAGCGGGAGCCGGAATAGTCGGGGTCTCTAACGATGTATTCTATGCTGAGCAGGAACGTACGCTTTTTAAGTGGAAACTGGGTGATCCGGTATGGACAAACACAGGATTAACAGACAAGAGCCAAGAGTCTTATGACAACGACATCCAGGATCTCAAATTAGCCGTTTCGAGAGAAACCATCTACGTCGGCAAACGCGATGGTAAGCTGTTTCAGTCACTTGATGGAGGGAATAGCTGGAGAGATGTTACGCCAAGTCTACCACTTCGTTTTGACGATTTCAATGAGATAACCTTTGTTGGCTCAACAGTTTATGTCGCAACAGACGAAGGGGTCTTGAGTTCAGAGACCGGCGCACACTGGCGCGTGCTAACCGATAGTGCGGGTATGCGTCCGATCATAGATAGATTTGCCGTGGATGGCCCCACAATCTATGGTGTTAGCAATATCGGAGCCTATCGGTTGGATACCCGTAATCAATGGAAAAAGGTTTCCTCAGAAGCACTCGGTGAAACTGCTGCGCTCGCTGTCCTTAACGATAAACTGTTTAGTGCTATCAAAGATCACGGGATATTTCACATCGCGCTTGCCGAAGAATAGATGACATTACATCACGCGTCGCCTTGAACGTTGAACGGACATCAGTAGTAGAGTATGTAAAAAACTTAGCGATGTCCGCGATTGGGATCCCTTTGCCTTCTGAAATTCTTCCTCTGACATCAAAAATGCTTGATCCGCGAAATAGACGAAGTAGGCAGAATTACCGATATATGAATCGAGCCAACTATTCCAGTCGCGATGCTCACTATGACTTCCGCAGCACTTAAAATCGTGCGTCAGTTCCCATGAGTTTTTCCTGGTGAAGAAAGTGTAGCAAAAACTCTCTTGATTTGCTAAAATATGTGTATGCAGCAAAAACGAATGCGAGACGTTTTCTGGGTGGGCGACTCCAAGAAGAGGCTTTTAGAATTTCCGAACAGGGTACAGCAAGAAATAGGCTATACATTGGAAGGTGTGCAATCAGGCATAACGCCTCACAAAACCAAACCCTTGAAAGGATTTTCGGGAGTGTATGAAATTGTCAGCGATTACGCCCGGGATACCTATCGGGCAGTTTATGCGGTGAACCTCGGAGACTTCGTTTATGTTCTGCACTGCTTTCAAAAAAAATCGACACGGGGCATAAAGACTCCCAAAAGGGAAATTGATCTCATCCGTAGACGTTTGAACACGGCAAAAAGACTTGCACAAGGAGAAAAAAAATGACTGAAGAAAAAATTGAAGGTGAAAAAAGCAGCGGTAATGTGTTTGAAGATTTAGGTTTTGTCAATCCAGAAGAATACCGTACGAAAGCCCGTCTTTCCTTAATAATCAACAGCATTATAACCGAAAGCCAACTTACATGGGACGAGGCCGCCAAACTTTTAGAACTCAGCAAACCGGAAATCACGGCGCTCCTAAACGGCAGACTTGATGGCTTTTCTATTGAATCCTTGTTTTTACTCATCAGAAAGCTGGATTGTGACGTTGAAATTGTTGTTAAAGGTAGTCCTGCATACAATCCGGCAGCAGAGATTAGCATTTCAATTCCGTTCTGATACATTTTTTGCAAAAGCAGCCGAATAAAATAGTTGTCGGTTAAAGAAGCATCGTGTCCAGGAACCTTGACCAACAACTCGCCTACCGATATTTTTAATAAGGCACGAGTTGTTGGTCAAAACTAACTACTCACCTTACAGCGCATGGTCTTCCGGACGGACACCCTTTGTAAACGTGCCAAAACCGAAGAACGTCGGTTCATAATCGCCGACATAATCGACGACACTTTTATCAGGAATATCGTCCTCCATCCCCATACACCAATAGCAGCCATTGACGAGAAGACGACGGAGTCCTTCGCTTTCCAAATCGACAGAGGCACCCATCGTCGTGTTCAAGACGCGTGAGGTGTTCCCTTCATCACCGGTATAGGTTTTAATCCACACCATCGGCATTGTGACAGTATCCGATTTTGGTACATCTGTCGGATCCATACCGACCAGCACCTGTCCGTGGATAAGCACCTGCGAATCACCTGTCAAGTCATTAATGCCGTAGACATCAGACGGTCCCCAAACATCGTCAACGCCTTTGAGTATCGGATGATCTTGCATCGCTTCGTCGATCACGCCGCGGGCACTCTCTTTACCATGGTGTCCATGGTGGTTGACCCACGTCTCACCAAGCACCTGCCTGCCGTAGCCGCCTTCAAAATCTTTGGCGTTGAAGCTATACTTTGCATACGGACTCTCAAGATCGCGGCTATAACTGAAAGCGTGCGTTGCTGTCCGAAGCCCTATCACGGGTTTACCAGCATTCGTATAGTCAACGACATACTTCATCTGCTCATCGGGCAGTTCGCGGAAACGTGTGAACAGCACCATCATATCCGCTGATTGTAGATGGTGAAGTCCCGGAATGTTCGTCTGCACCTCCGGATCGATTTCACCTGTTTCAGGATTAATCGCAAACAGCACCGTGCATGTAAAGCCGTGGTGTGTGGCTAATACCTTCCCCAACATTGGCAACGCCTCTTCAGAGCGATACTCTTCATCACCACTAACAAGGACAATATGTTTACCTTTTCCGGGACCTTCGTTCCCTTCGTAAACAACCCATTCGTTATTCATTAAAAAATAACTCCATAAATAAGATTTTGCATAAGTATAGCACATTTTTCTCAGAAAGTCACATTGAATCTGTCTGCAAAAAACTAAACGGTCCGCATATATAGAGAAAAAACTTTGACAAATATCAGAAATTACCATAAAATTAAAAGACAGACTCGAAAACATTATCCGAAACGGACACGCAATTTGTAGGAGAATGTGCCCATGCCTTTAACCCCTCAACAGCAAGACCATTATAACTGAATAGAAGAAATTGGAGGACCAGATTGCTAAAAGTATCCAAGTTCGGCGGGAGTTCCCTCGCCTCAGCGGAGCAAGTGCGTCAAGTTTGTGACATCATCACCGCTGACCCGGAACGCCGCCTTATCGTTGTCTCTGCACCCGGAAAACGACACAGCCAAGACATCAAAGTAACCGATCTGCTCATTGCTGCGGCATCACAGCGCCTTGCTGGAAAACTCGGTGCTTCGGAATGTGCTGAAGCCATTGAACGTTACCGTCGCATCGCTTCTGAATTAGGACTCCCTGCGGAGGTCACTGAACCCATCGCCCGCGACCTAACAGAACGTCTCGAGAACAGCATAACCGATGCCGACCTCTATATGGATACAATGAAAGCAGGCGGCGAAGATAACTGCGCACGGCTCGTCGCACAAGTCCTACAAGCACGAGGTGTAGATGCACACTACGTGAATCCGAAGGACGCAGGTTTATTGCTCTCCGACGAACCCGGTAATGCACAAGTCTTACCGGAAGCGTATAACCGGCTGCGCGATCTACACGAACGCCCGGGAGTCACTATCTTCCCCGGCTTCTTTGGCTACTCAAGACAGGGCAACATCGTCACTTTTTCGCGCGGCGGTTCAGACATCACAGGTGCTATTCTCGCGAGTGCGGTGCGGGCGGAAGTGTATGAGAACTTTACAGATGTTGATTCTGTGTTCGCAGCGAACCCGTCTATCGTTAAAGACCCGGCACCAATCGCCGAGTTAACCTATCGTGAAATGCGGGAACTCTCTTATGCCGGATTCTCTGTGTTCCACGACGAAGCCCTCGAACCGGTCTATCGCGCACATGTACCCGTCAACATCCGAAACACTAACAATCCAGACGCAGATGGCACCCGGATCGTTCCGCACCGAAAATCAACAGACATCCCAGTTGTTGGGATCGCTGCAATGGAGAGTGTCTGCTGTATATATCTCAGCAAATACCTTATGAACCGTCAAATCGGATTCGGGCGGCGGTTATTGCAGATATTGGAAGCCGAAGAAATTTCATTTGAACACGTTCCGTCGGGTATAGACAACATGTCAGTCATTATCCGTGAAGAAAACCTCTCGGCACAGAAAGAAAAAAGGGTCATCGAACAGATTCGGCAAACGCTTGCACCTGAAGACATCTCTGTTGAACGAGAGTTGGCACTGATTATGGTTGTGGGTGAAGGAATGCGTCACACTGTCGGTATTGCTTCGCGCGCCACGAAGGCATTGGCGGGGGCAGAAGTAAACATTGAAATGATTAATCAAGGTTCCAACGAAGTCAGCATGATGTTCGGCATAAAATCTGGAGACATGGAGACGGCTGTTCAAGCACTCTACAAAGAATTTTTCGATTCTCTAACAAATTAAAAACCGGACGACCACTAACGCCTGGAGAGGGTGGACAAGGACAGTCTTTCATTAAAACAACTGTCCACTTCCAAACTCCTTTAATTATCACCGATGTTGTTGATGGGCATCGAAAACCCGTTTTTGACAACGGAAAAAACGGAGCGAAAATTCAATCGTTAAAAAAATGGAGATAACAGTTCAATCGAAAGAATTAGCAGCAGGAAAACTCTCGGACGCACACGTCAAGCAAGCACTCGACGCGATCCATGTTGATGGCTACGTGGTTTTAGAAAACGTCGTTAGCCATGACCACTTGGATATTCTTCGCGAACGGATGGATGCCGATTCGCAGACCCTCATTAAAGCCGAGAAATGGGGGGGCGCAGGCAAACTCATAGGGCACCTCCAACAGGGACCGCCGCCTTTCGCGCCATATATCTTTAGAGACATCGTCGCGAATCCTTATGTTGTGCAAGTGACGCAGGAGCTGCTGGGCCCAGGACTTTATAATAACTTTTACAACGGCAACACGAACTGCCCCGGTAGCACAACACAACCGCTCCATAGAGACGGTGCGCATCTGTGGCCGGACCAAAAAATTGCGCACCCTACAACAGAAGTTGTCGTTAATATTTCACCACAGGATACAACTGAAGAAAATGGGAGTGTAGAAATTTGGCCCGGCTCGCATCTTGAGGTGGGTGAGCACCATATAGATGAAGAACAAGAAGAAGCACGCCGTAAAATCTGTCCGCCCATCCGTGGAAATGCGAAGAAGGGAAGTGTGCTGATTCGAGACATGCGCCTATGGCACCGCGGTGTCCCCAATCCATCTGACAAGCCGCGCCATATGATAGCATTGATTTACCGCGTCCATTGGCTCAAATCCAACCGGCGACTGAAGTATAAAACTGGGTGTGAAGCCGCTTTTGAAAACAGTGATCTTGATCATAATGCTGAATTCATTGACTTCGCTGAACAAAAAATAGATGATTACGATTATCTCTTCAATCCGAGATTCTAAATGTATGCAGCGGTGTCAGTAGGGGCGAGGTAAACTCGTCCCTACGAAATTCGTGACGGAGGTTACCATGAACACCCTAAGCAATTGGCTCCCGGCGGAGCCTGACCTTGAAACGGTTTGTCAAGCCTATAGCGACCCGATTTACGCACTTTCCCAAGCCGAAGTACCTGCCATCATCCTGCGGAATGCCTATTCACCGACACAGTGCCAAGGGCTTATTAATCGGTTCACAAATATGGGCTTGATGCGCGATGAAGCGGACATCAATTCCCCTGACAAACGCTCCCGTATTGACATCGGTACCAGCCTCGGTAATCGTGGCGGCGATAAGGCAAAATTCTTGGCACACGCGAAAGCAACAGAACACCTCTTTAACTTCCTATTTGACGGATTTGATAACCCCGTGGACCTCATCTACAACTCCCTCACTGTGCTTTCTCCCGGTAAAGAAGTGAAGGTTGCGCGAGAACCCAGCGGCGCACGCTACGGTCCGGCAATTTTCCGGGTCCACTACGAAACGCATAGTTACAAGCCTCATATTGATCATGTCAAATACCGTGAACAACGCACCGATTATGCCGTCTACCGCTTTGAACACCAATTTGCAGGTGTGCTGTGCGTCCAAAACGCCGACGAAAAAGGAAAAGGCACGCAAGCCATTCTGCATCGATGCCTCTGGTCCGATGAAATTCAACCATACATTGCTGAGGAAACCTTTGATCGATATGCTCTTGACAACGGCATAGAGAACTATCAGGTCGATTTGCAGCAGGGAGACCTTTACTTTTTCAATACCCGCTGCATCCATGAAGTACCGCCCGTCCAAGGCACACGCGCCCGAATCGTTTTGGCGGTTTTTATCGGATATTCTCCAGAAGATAATGAGGTATACGTCTGGTCCTGAGTCTAATTCACGCCAATAACTGACGCAATACACTTTTTCGTGGCATACTCAGAAAATCACTGGAAATTCGTTTGCAGGCATTCTATAGTAGTCTACCAAAGGAGAATCTCATCTCACAATGAATAAAATATTATTTTTCATCTTACTAACGCTACTTATCCTTTTAAACGCACATCTACCCAGCAGCTTTGCCCAAGATCAAGATCCATCCCTATTCAGCTTACCCGAAGGTGCCAAGGCACGTCTCGGTAAAGGGAGGATAAACGAATTACAGTATTCGCCAGACGGCACGCGCATGGCGGTCGCAAGTTCTATCGGTGTTTGGCTCTATAATGCCCAGACTTATGAGGAAGTAGCACTCCTCACGGGGCATACAAGTAGTACCAGTGACGTTGCATTCAGCCCGGACGGTGCGACCCTCGCGAGTTGTAGTACGGACGGCACTATCCGTCTGTGGGATGCTGCCACAGGCGCGCATCAACGGACACTCACTGGACATACAGGACCCGTTTTTAGTGCTGCTTTCGGGGCGGATAGCCTTACATTGGCGAGTGGAAGTGGCGATGGCACTATACGCTTATGGGATGTCGCATCTGGAGAGGAACAGCGGACATTAACAGGCCATACAGATGTTGTCTATACTGTCGCTTTCAATACGAATGGAGCGACAGTTGCGAGTGGCAGCGCGGACGGCACTATACGCTTATGGGATGTCGCATCTGGAGAGGAACAGCGGACATTAACAGGCCATACAGATGCTATCTATACTGTCGCTTTCAACCCAAATGGAGGGAACCTTGCGAGTGGCAGTGGTGATGGCACTATCCGTTTATGGAATACGACCTTCGGTGTGGTCCAGCGGGCACCGCTAACTGGGCATACAGGGGCTGTCTTCGGTGTTGCGTTCGGCGCAAATGGAGACACAATCGCCAGTGGCAGCGGTGATGGCACTATCCGCGTGTGGAATGCTGCATCCGGACAGCATAATTTGACCCTCGTAGGACATGAGGGTGCTGTTTTGAGCGTCGCATACAGCACCAGCGGTGGAACGATTGCGAGTGCCAGTACGGATGGCACCATCCGATTCTGGGACGCTGTCTTCGGCGGACACAGACAGACCCTAACAGGATATACGAATTATATCAGTAGCGTCGCATTTAGTACGACTGACGGAGTGCTGGCAAGCGGTAGCACGGACGGTACACTGCGTCTCTGGAACACGAACTCTGGCGTATCCACGCACACGCTGACTGGACATACTGCTTGGGTCGGGAGTACTGTGTTCAGCCCCGATGGGGCTACACTCGCAAGTGCAAGTGACGACGAAACGATCCGTCTTTGGAACGCTGCCACCGGTGAACATCAACAAACGTTGACAGGGCATGCAGATGCCGTCAGCAGTGTTGCATTCAGCCCGGATGGGGCTATACTCGCAAGTGCAAGTTTCGATAGCACCATCCGCCTATGGAACGCTGCCACCGGTTCACTCCAGCAGATACTGATCGGGCAGTCTGAGGGTATCCTGAGTGTTACCTTCAGTCCAGATGGGGATACGCTCGCCAGCGGCAGGGCGGACGGGACTATCTATCTATGGGATGTTGCGTCCGGTCAGCACCATCAGACACTCACTGGACATACGGATTATGTCAGAAGCCTTGTGTTCAGCCCGGATGGGGCTACACTCGCCAGTGCAAGTGATGATGGCACCATTCGCCTATGGGACACCGTTTTCGGTGAGCATAAGCAGACGTTAACTGGACACACAGATTACGTCTTTAGCATCGCATACACTTCAGATGGCGACACCCTCGTGAGCGCGAGTTTAGATGACACCATCCGTCTGTGGGATACTATCTCCGGGGCACATGTACAAACCCTGAGCGGACATACAAGTGGAGTTCTCGGCGTTACGATTAGTCCAGATGGTAACACACTCGCCAGTGCAAGTTTAGATGGGACTGTGCTTTTGTGGAACTTTACCCCGCAAACCAATATGTACGCGACTGTGAGTTTTTCGCCATCTCCGGTACAATCACCCGCTATCGGCGAGCAACTCACATTTGCTCTCAGTATTGCAGACGGAAGCACCGTGGCAGGTTATCAGGCAACCGTCCGGTTTGACCCCTCTGCACTCCGTTTTCTTCAAAGCACCCATGGAGACTACCTACCCTCGGACGCGTACGTGATCCCTGCTCTCATTGCAGAGAACAAGGGAACGCTTGCCGCAACGTCTCTCGGTGGAGAAGCCAACGGTTCTGGTACGCTTGCGACCATTACGTTTGAGGTCCTTGCCCCGAAAGCCTCCACGCTAACATTATCTGATGTGCTTCTCACTGACAGTGCTGGTAGAATTTCGTATGCGCGAGTCAAAACTGGACAAATAACGGAACCCTTGCTCTCAGTAGGCGACTTGGACGGCAACGGTGTCGTGAACGTCCAAGATCTGGTCATCGTCGCCTCAAACTTTCACCAGACGGGCGAAAATTTAGCCGATGTCAACGGAGATGGCATTGTTAATATTGTCGATCTCGCACTGGTGGCAGGGGCAATAACCAACACCGCAGGAGCACCAGCAGTGTGGAGGCATGACGCTCAAATTGCTGCTCTCACAAGCGCAGATGTCCAACAATGGCTGCATGAAGCACAACAAATTGCACTATCAGATCCCGCTTTCCAGCGTGGCATTTTAGTGCTGCAGCAACTCCTTGCAGCGTTGATGCCGAAAGAGACGGCACTTCTCGCAAACTATCCGAACCCTTTCAATCCTGAGACATGGATACCGTATCAGTTGGCAGCACCCGCGGACGTGACGCTTCGTATCTATGCAGCACACGGCAAACTGGTGTGCACTTTAGCACTCGGACATCAACCTGCGGGTACCTATCAGGACCGGAGCCATGCGGCATATTGGGATGGTAGAAACGAACTTGGTGAACCCGTTGCAAGTGGCGTATATTTCTATACCTTAACAACCGGAGATTTCACAGTAACTCGGAAAATGGTGATTATGAAATAGGCAACACCACCCTACAACCGATCCGCTATTTTTCAGAAAAATCTGTCATGGTCACCAGATGGTGAAAGAATCGCTTATTCTCACCGGGTCGCGGACGGTATAAATATTCACACTGTAAGCGCAGATGAGGCATCCGTGAAACATATTGTTCATTTAAAAAATGTTCACAGTGGGGATCCAACTTGGTCATCGGATGGCACAGAAATTGCCTTTGTCGTCGCCGATGAGATTCACTGGGCAAGCCACCAAATCCGATTTATCAATTTAGAGACCCACAAACAAGAGACCCTCCTCCAAAATGATTTCCCCCGAATGTTCTACCCCGCGTGGTCTCCAACCGATAATAGGTTCGCTTTTGTCTGGTTTCGTCCCCGAAAAAAACAACAGTCTGTATACATCATTAACCGCGACGGCAGTTATTTCAGTCGGATTAACTCATTAATCGCGAATGCACCTGCTTGGGGACCCTCCGGCGACGAACTTATTTACACTGAAGGTGTTGTTGGAAGCGACTCACAAATCTTCAAAATCAATTTGAAGAATCATCAGCGTACGCAGCTGACAGACGATGGCAGTAACCATTCTGGCAATTGGTTTGATCCGAAGCAGTTGTCTCTCTCTCCCGCGGCACAACTTGTAACTACGTCGTGGGGTAAAATGAAAACCGAGACGGAGCATTGAAATTGAACCAAACAAAAGACAATCGAACGTTAGAAACATCAAATAAATCAAAATACCCTACTCATGAAAACAACATTTTTTTGCATTTTAGCGGTAGCAATCTTCTCGTGCCTACCATGCGCTTTCAGCCAACATTCTACAAACCAACACTTCCTTTTCGGGCACACGGCTTGGGTACGGAGCGTTGCGTTCAGTCCAGATGGGAACACACTCGTTAGTGGCGGGTGGGACAAGATGATTTGGGTGTGGAACCTCGTCAAAGGCACCCAACCGAGGACACTTACAGGACATACAGGTAAAATTTATAGCGTCTCCTTCAGTCCCAACGGGGAATTGATTGCAAGTGGTAGTGGAGATGATACCGTCCGTTTGTGGGATGCTGCCACAGGCGTGCAACTGAAAACCCTCAAAGGACATACCGCAAGGGTCTGGCACGTTACATTCAGCCCAGATGGCAAAACAATCGCAAGTGGCAGCTGGGACACCACAATCCGTCTATGGGACGCTGCCACAGGTAAACCTTTAAAAACACTCACAGGACACAAGGACGGTATTCGGGGGATGGCGTTCAGTCCGGATAGTCAAATTCTCGCAAGTAGCGGTAAGGATAGTCAAATTCGGTTATGGAATACAACGAATGGCAAACACCTGAAAACACTCACAGGGCATAAAGCAAGTGTCACTTGTGTTGCATTCAGCCCAGATGGAAAGACAATCGCAAGTGGCAGCTGGGACAGGTCTATCCGTTTATGGAACGCGACCAGTGGCAAACACCTGAAAACACTCACAGGGCATACACATAATGTTCTGAGCGTTGCATTCAGCCCGAATGGGAAAATGATCGCAAGTGCTGGTGGCAAGACAGATAAAACAATTCGCTTGTGGGATACAATAAGCGGTGCTCCCTTGAAAACCTTTACAGGACACACATCGCTGGTTGAATATGTCGTTTTTAGTCCGGATGGACGCACACTTGCCAGTGCTGGCGATGATGGTACGATAGGTTTGTGGGCGCTCGTCCCCGCAAAACAGACGTTGGTCAGTTTTTCATCAACCCCGTTCCAATCCGCAAAAGTTGGTGAACAATTAACTTTTAGCCTTAACATCTCAGGTGAAAGGCGCGTAATAGCGTATCAAGCAACCGTGAAATTTGATGCTACGGCTCTCCGCTATGTCAGCAGTACAACAGATCATCTACTGGGTGGCGCAGTCTTTGTTGCACCCGTTGTGTCTGGAAATCGTGTGAAACTCGCCGCGCACACGCTTTCACGCACAGGTATCGTGAATTGTAAACTAGCCACTGTCACTTTTGAGGTCGTCGCTGGCAAACCCATAACAGTCAAATTATCCGATGTGCTTTTGACTGACAGCAGAGGACGTAGTTTTCGCCCGCGGATTGAAGAAGATCGGTAGCAGCACCTATGTGCTCTAGCTACCGTCACAGCAACGCATCTGCCAATGCCGTAAAATCTCCTACCATTACATCAGGTTGGTACGGTGTCTCTTCGTATGGCAGTAGGTAACGGTTAACAAACGCCCCCTTATAACCGCATGCCCGTGCCCCCATGATGTCAAACGAATTCGCTGACACCATGAGACACGCATTGACTTCAAGACCCAATTTCCCAGCAGCGGCGCGATAGACTGCTGGATGCGGTTTAAACGCACCGACCGATGTAACTGAGATCACATCGTCAAAATCCCACGCAACGCGTTCTCTAACAAGGTAGTCCAAAAACGACGGATCCCCGTTGGATAAGACCACCAACCGATACCGAGATTGCAGCTGCGAGAGTGCAGCCAAAACTTCTGGAAACGGGGAAAGCTGCTGCCAACCGCGCATAAATTCTTGCACTGTATCGGATGAGGCATCAATATTGTTGCGTCTCAGCGTGTAGTGCAACGCGCGCCGCACCGTTTCCAAATAGCCGCTATGCCCAAGCATCATAATTGTGTCCTGATACTGCTCAATTCGCTGTCTGTAACGCCACTGCGCCCAAAATTCATCCGCAGATACATCTGCCGCAGCGTGGGCATCCAACGATTCGCTAATGAACGGCGTAAGACTGCCGCCTAAATCCAAGATTGTACCGAACAGGTCAAAAGTGAGTGCTTTTGTCGCTGCAAAATTCGCCATAATAAATAGTTTTCAGTTATCAGTTTTCAGTTATCGGTTAAGAGTTGCTTGTAGCAGACGAAACGAACACAACCGCCACAAACTGATAACCGACAACCGATAACTATTAAAATCTGCTATCCTAACTCGACCGTCCGTCCGGTTGCCATTGCCTCAAAGGCGGCATCAATGACGCGCATCTGATTCACACAACTTTCCGGTGAGATTCGGTGCGGTTTCCCGGTCCCTAAAACTTCGCACATGTGCTCCAATTGCAATGCGAACTGGAAACACGGTTCAAAATCAATGACTTCTCTGCCCTCTCGTGTCGTCATCTCAATATTGACGGCTGAGTTTTCGTTGTTCCAGGCTCTATCAATTCTAAGCATCCCACCGAGTCCAGCCATTTCGGCGTACTGTCCACCAGCACAATTAAAACCCGTAGAAATATGGGCAACCCGTTCACCGGGAAATACTAATAATAGATAGGAACCGTCGTCCACTTCTAATCCGGCTTGAGACATTCCCGATACCCGAATCGGTTCAGCACCAAACATAAATCGCGCATGGTGGATATTGTAACACGCCAAATCGTAAATACTACCGCCACCCTTCGCTTTATTAAACCGCCAATTCGCCTCAGGCTTACGTGTCTCTGGTCCGCCGCCACCGCCACCGGTGCAGAAGGTGCTACGAAGCACCTTAAACTCGCCGATTGCCCCCGAATCAATGAGTTCTTTCGCCTTGAGGTGCATCGGATGATGCCGAAATTTAAACGCTTCCGCCACGATAACGCCGTTCTCTTGGGCCGCTCCGACAAACGCTTCCGCCTCCGCTGCCGTTGATGTAAACGGCTTTTCACACAGGATCGCTTTGACTTGGCGGGATTCTGAAAGCTGGATACCGACCTCAGCGTGGAAGGCACCCCACGTACAGATAACCGCGATGTCCAAGTCTTCAGCATCTAACATCTCTTCCAGAGAGAGATACTGGTTTTCAGGTGCCACATCAAATCGTTCACCGAAATTGGCTAAGGCATTTTCTGACACGTCACAGATCGCCGCCAATTCAGCACTCGGTGCTTGCTGACATGCACTACCGTGTGCGTTCGCAATTCCCCCGGTCCCGACGAGTCCAACACGGTAAGGAGTATTCGTTGCCATAAATAGTTCCTTTCTTCTGTTACGTTGCTGTTAACGGATACCCGTTTTCAACGATTGCTTTTTTTAGAAACTCAAACTCGTAGTGCGGTAACGACGCACCTGGATTCAATTCCGCGAGGTCTCTTTTCCAGCGTCCTACTGCGTCAGGACGCACGATAATCCTACCCAATGGAATATCTAAGAATGCCTCAAGTGCCTTGAGTGTCCGTTCCTGATCTAACACGAAATCCTCAAAGCGAATTTGGATAACATGCTTAGGCATCGGTGTCGCTTGCATGAGTTTATATTGATAGATCCAAGAAATGGCGCGTCTCTCATAGAGGTCGTCCGTTTCAGGATACACAACCCCAAAATCCCGAAGGTCATCCGTTTTGTGGCTGCCCCGAATACAATCCCGCGGGTCCCGAATCCAGTGGATGTACTTTATCTCAGGAAATATCCGGATGATCCAAGGATAAACTAACGTCGTTTCTGGTATCTTCCAACCTTTATGCGCAACAGGAGCCTTCAGGACATCTTCAAGATAGATATTGATTAGTCGCTCAAACTCTGGATCAATCGGCATCGTAAATAAGGGATCAAAATCCCATGAGAGTCCACCCTCCCATTTGACATATTGCGCCATGACTCGGCAGGCATCATACATCGCATGCGGCGGGATCTTATCGCCGGAAGGGTTAATTTGGCTCCCCATGAAAACCCCACTGGCGTATAATGTATGCGAAATGGCGCGCGTTCCAGAGTGACCGCGCCCAATCACTGTAATCAAATTTTCCATATTATACAACGTTAAAAAGCGGGTCTAATTTAACCAAAGACCTCTCACTGACTACCGATGGTTTCCGACAGCCATTTCATCAAAATCGCTTGCTTATTTCCCGAAATTAAAAGATAATACATTAGGAACGTTTTATTTTTTATGCACTTTATCAAAAACCGCTGAATAATACAAGCAAAAAGGAAAAAGATGAGAAATATATTGCTAACTATTGTTGGGGTGTTTGCACTCATAGGGACATTCACTGGATGTGATAGAATCCCAAAAGTGGTTACCCCCGAAAAAGGTGTTGCGCAAGAGACCATGGATACCGTTAAAATTGGGTTCCTCGCCTCGGGGAGCCGGGTGACCTACCCAAACGGTGCCAAAATAGCCGTGGCAGAAATTAATGCAACGGGTGGTTTACTCGGTGTGCCTGTTGAATTGGTAACCGAAGTCGGAATTCCTACCCCCGAAGCCGCTGTTGAAGTCGCCGCAAGAATGATCCTTGACGATGGCGTTATCGCACTTGTGGGGCCCAACCGCTCCGCCCATGCTATCCCGATAGGGGCACTCGCAACAGAACACAGTTTACCCATGATTACCACAACAGCAACGAATCCGACGCTGACGGACGCAAGCGATTTTGTTTTCATGGCAGCCTTCACAGACGCCTATCAAGGCGCAGTCATGGCAAAGTTTGCAAGGACGGAACTTGGACTGACTTCGGTCGCACTCCTCACGCAAAGTGGTGAAATCTATTCCGAGGGTATCTCCGAATTCTTTGTTACCAATTTTACCGCTGCGGGTGGCACAATTGCTGCCAGAGAGTACTATGAAATTGTGGACACAGATTTCACTGAACAATTGACCCGCATCGCAGCGGCAGCCCCTGACGCACTCTTTATTGCAGGGTGGGTCCACCAAATCGGGCCCATCACACAACAAGCGAGAGCGTTTCCACTGCTGAACGCCGCAGGCGAACCGATACGCCTTCTCGGCACAGATACATGGGACAATCCGATTCTATTGGACAATGCGGATGCTGAAATTGAAGGGAGTTTCTTCAGTGGACATTTTTCTGCTGGAACCAATAAACCAACGGGGAAAGCATTTGTAGAAGCCTACCAAACTGAATACGGGGCGTTACCACTCGGAGGACACGCTGTCAGTTATGATGCAACAAAAGTAATGCTAACTGCCATTGAGAGAGCAGGAAGTCTTGACGGTGAGGCTATTCGGGCACAGATAGCAGCAACGGAGAACTACATCGGTGCGACCGACATCGCCAGTTATGACGAGAACCGCCACCCAATCAAAAGTGCGGCCATCTTCACCATCACAAACGGTGAAAAGCAGTTCTATAAGCAAATTGATCCTTAATGTTCTAACCCAAGTTGCTACTAACAGATTTTGCCCACTTCGGAGACTTTTTTGTCTTTTCCCCACCCCAGAGGGGTTTTTGCTTGGGTGTTTCTGCAATATATCTATAGAAAATCGCTTATGCAAACTCCCGCACTCCAACGGAATGCTATGTGCATAAAAAGATGACAACTTGGGGTCTAATGGAATTCCAAAACAAAGGAAATCACTTTTTACAAGGAACTTATTATAATGCATAAATTTTTGATTTTAACCAGTTTAATCCTATTGTCAGCGGCATTCATCGGATGCGACAGCATCCAAAAGGTTGTCACACCGGAACAAGAGCCAACTGTTAAAATCGGTTTCGTTGTCGCTGGTGAACGCGTTACCTATCCAAACGGCGCAGAGATGGCTGTCACAGAAATTAACCAGCGTGGCGGACTGCTCGGCACACCCGTTGAATTGATCGGACATATCAACACAGAAGCAATACCGGAAGTCTCCGCCCAAATCGCTGAAAGACTTATTGTTGAAGACGAAATCATCGCGCTCATCGGACCCAATCGCTCTTCTCATGCCGTTGTGGTGGGTCCAATCGCACAGCGTCATGGAATTCCAATGGTTACCACAACCGCAACCAACCCAAACGTCACAAACGCTGGCGATTTCGTCTTCATGGCATCTTTCACAGATAGTTTCCAAGGCGCTGTGATGGCACAGTTTGCGATAGAAGACCTCAATCTGACCACTGCCGCCCTCATTACACGAAAGGGTGATCTCTATACGGAGGGCATTGCTGAATTCTTCGCACTTAATTTCAGCAAACTCGGTGGCAAAATCGTCGCCAATGAATTTTACGAAGGCGATCCGTCAGATTTCACAGCGCAACTGACAAATATTGCCGCCGCGAAGCCCGATGCCCTCTTCATATCCGGTTTCACGCTGGACGTTGCACTCATAACGGGGCAGGCACGGGCAATCCCATTGCGAAATGCTGATGGAGAACCGACAATCTTCCTCGGCGCGGATGCATGGGATAGCCAACTTCTGTTCGATAACGAAGATGCCGAAGTGGAAGGCAGTTTCTTCAGCGGACACTTCTCGCCAGACACAGATGAACCAAATGCCAGAGCGTTTGTCAACACTTACGCATCGATCTATGAATCCATACCTACCGGTGGTGTCGCGGTGAGTTACGACGCTGTCAAACTCCTTTTTCAAGCCGTTGAACGCGCCGGTAGTCTCGACCCGGAAGAAATTCGCAAGCAACTCGCCGCCACAGAAAACTACATCGGCGCAACGACCATTGCCAGTTACGATGAAAACCGCCATCCAACCAAAAGCGCGGTAATTTTCACCATCAAAGACGGCAAAAAGCAGTTCCATAAGCAGATTGACCCCTTTTAACCGAGATCAAGATTCCTCTATATCCTGTAATGCTATGTTTTCTCCAGGGCCGGTGGTGCGGTATCTTCCCCAGGCCGGTAGATGCGGTTTCCTAACCGCACCGGATACTTCGCGAAAACTTTCAGTCCCGTAGGTGTTTTTGCTTGGGTATTTCTGCGTATTGATAGGGTGTTTCTGCGGATTTCCCCAAGGTTGAACGGATGCTACCGAAACCCGCCAAATCAGAGAAAAGCACAACTTTCTCCAGAGAAACAATCGCCACCAGAGACCGAGTGAAACCCAACGTTTGGCTATGAAGTTCCCGGAACCCTGACAGTGTAAAGTTGGGTTTCACTACGTTCAGGAATAGATATGGCCGGATATTGGCTTTCAGAGGTGTTTGACTTGTCAACAGTCCACTCCTCAACGCCGTTCAACCCAACCTACGGGACTTCAAGAGGAACCCCACTGAAAACCTCTAAATTGACACCTATGGTTCGGTTTTGCGGTGTACTCACCTGCCCCTGCACCCTTGATAAGGGGAATATAGGAGGTTGGGGGATAAAGGAGGGACTTTTGACTTCTGAACTGTGATTTTTCCGATCCTGATGGCTTTCCAGCGGTTTGATGGCATCCGTTCAACCCAACCTACAATGCGCTACCGAAAGGCTGTAAGTGCCACCCGTTTTCAAAAAAAACGTGACATCCTACAAGTTTTGTGGTATAGTTATTGAACGCGAATTGATGCGAATAGACAAAACTCCGATCATTTTGGGAATGCGAAGGAGAAATACATGAATCGACCGCCAGAAGATTTTGTCCATGTAGACGAAGAGCGACTTCTCAACTTCTCAACTGCCTGCTTTGAGAAGGCCGGTATCACCCAGGAGCACGCCGCACTCATCAGCCGACTGCTCGTTAATTCCGACCTGCGAGGGGTTCGCAGCCACGGCACGCGAACCGTTAACGGATATTGCGGAGGCTTTGAAAACGGGAGTTTCAATCCTAATCCCGATATCCGAATCATCCATGAAACACCGACGGCTATCGTGCTTGATGGCAACGGCACACTCGGTTATCTCCCGATGGTTCGTGCCACGGAACACGCTATCGCCAAAGCAAAAGCGGTCGGCATCGGGATGGGACTGGTGCGCTATATAGGACACTATGGATCCGCCGGACACTATGCGCGTATCTGTAATGAAGCCGGTTGTATCGGTTTCTCAGTCCAAGGATATCAGAACCAAGGCAACGCTGGCAACCAAGACCCCAAACCCCAGATCGGTTACTACGGCAACCCGCCGATCTGTTTCGCTATCCCCTCTGGTGATGAGCCGCCGGTTGTACTCGACGCAGCAACCTGTATTATGGCAGACTATCAGCGTGGTCCCGATTTCGATGCCCTCCTTTCAGTGATCCCAGCGGCTTTCTTTAAGAGTATCGGTTATACTGCCGTGGCAAGTCTGCTCGGCGGCGCATTGACTGGCTTCACCGAGCCACCTCCCGAAGATACCGCAAAATGGAGCGGTGGTAGAATGGGCGGTATGGTCCTCGCAATAGATATCGAATCCGTTGTGCCAACGGCTGTTTTCAATGCCGAAGTCGATCGGATGGTACACGATGTCCGCGAAACTTATCAACCGTTGCCGGGAACAGACAGGGCGTTGCTACCGGGTGCGATTGAGACAGAACGCACAGAACACCATCGCCGAGAAGGCATCCGTTACGGTGAAATGGAACAAGAATCCGCACGCGGGGTCAGTGAACGGTTAGGCGTGCCATTGCCGTGGGACGAATAGTCGCCACATTACTTTAAGGAAAAGACATGAACAGACCACCAGAAGATTTCGTTTTAGTTGATGAGGAACGGCTTCTCAACTTCTCAACTGCCTGCTTTGAGAAGGCCGGTATCACCCACGAACACGCCGCACTCATCAGCCGTTTACTCGTCAACTCTGACTTACGCGGTGTCCGAAGCCACGGCACACAGACCATTAACAGATATTGTAGAGGTTTTGAAAGCGGCGGTCTCAATCCGAACCCGAATATCCGTGTTATCCATGAAACCCCAACTGCCGTCGTGCTTGATGGCAACGGCACACTCGGCTACCTGCCGATGGTCCGTGCGACCGAACACGCCATCGCCAAAGCGAAAGAAGTCGGCATCGGGATGGGATTGGTTCGCTACATCGGACACTACGGATCCGCAGGCCACTACGCGCGTATGTGTAACGAAGCCGGTTGTATCGGTTTTTCGGTACAGGGATCTCGGAACCACGGCAACGCCGGAAACCGAGATCCGAAACCACAGCTCGGTTATTTCGGTAACCCACCCATCTGTTTCGCCATCTCCTCTGGTGAGGAGCCACCGGTTGTACTGGATGCCGCAACCTGTATTATGGCGGATTACCAACGCGGACCCGAATTCGATGCCCTGCTTTCGATGATCCCTGCTGCTTTCTTCAAGAGCATCGGTTATACCGCTGTAGCACATCTGCTCGGTGGCGGGCTCACAGGTTTTACCGAACCGCCACCAGAAGACACCGCAAAATGGCAACCGCCACAGGGCGGTATGGTCCTCGCAATAGATATTGCATCCGTTGTGCCACTTGATACTTTCTATGCCGAAGTTGATCGGATGGTGCATGATGTCCGAGAAACTTATGAACCGTTGCCGGGAACTGACAAGGCGTTGCTACCGGGTGCCATAGAAACGGAGCGGATGGCACAACATCGCCGTGAAGGCATTCGTTACGGGGAATCGGAACAGGAATCCGCACGCGCGGTCAGTGAACGCCTCGGCGTTCCATTGCCGTGGGGCGAATAACTTTCACACCACCGTAGAAGAAAGAAAACAAAGGGAATAGGTGAGATTTTTTTCCCTTTTTTGGAATGTTCTATACTTATGTGGACTTGGTCTTCGCAAAAATGCGTTGGATTCCATGCGGGTTTTGGAGTTTTGCGTGCTATAATAGACTTGAAATCAGTCATCCCAGACGTATCTTTTCATGATTTTCCGTTCAGTTCAAACCAACCTACTTTTTTAAGACGAGCTCACGTAATTTTAAATACAAAGCAGGCAAGCCCCAGCGGGGCGGCATGTCTATAGAGAGGTTTTCGTTATGCACACTCATATTAAAACCGGTTTTTTGTTTTACACGTTCACGTTGTTGGTGTGTCTTAATTCCTTTTTCCTAACGGATACTGCTGCGCAAAACAACGCCGCATCCGCTAACGACGACTATACATTCGAGACGATTGATGTTCCGGGTGTAGAGTTTTTAGCGGTGACGGCGAGCAGCGATTTTGAGGATTACGCCGGCTACACGAAAAGTGCTGATGGTGAAAAAGATATCGCCTTTACACTCATTGATGGCGTTTTTACGACCTACGATTTCCCGGGTTCACAGAACACGTATTTCTTTGCGCTCGGTAATAATGGCAACGCTGCCGGGCACTATCAAGACAGCGAGGGACTCTACCACGGTGTCGTTTTGGAAAATGGTGAACTGCGGCAATACGATTTTCCGGGTGCCGTCGAAACGCAGATATACGGTATCAGTGATACAACGGGTGCTCTGACGGGTAATTTTATAGACGCTGCTGGCGTGCGCCGCGGATTTTCAGGAGACATAATCGTTGAATTCCCTGGCGCATTGGAAACCTACGCCGATTTTGTGAACGCCAAAGGCGGTATGGTGGGCAGCTACGTAGATGCTGATGGCATCTACAATGCTTATGTGCGCGTCGCGGATGGTGATTTTGTATCTCTTACACTTACAACGGGAGCAAAACAGGAATACTTTTTTGTCCACGGTATCAACGATGCAAGAGTTGTCGTTGCGCGCGCCAAACTGGTAGATGCACCTCCACTCACTTATGTCGGTCTATTCCCGGAGGAACTACAAGTGCTTAAATTCCCAGGCAGCGTTAGCACGGAAGGCTATAATATCAATCAGGACGGTTCGGTCGTCGGACACTATGACACAGCAGATGGACGCAGACACGGCTTTATCGCAAGACCCATAACGGACACCGCTGCACCCATCGAGGATGCACCCGTTGTCCCACCCGTCTTCGCCTACTATACTTTTGAAACTATTGATATCCCCGGCGTAGATTTTTTAGAGTTGACCGCAAGTAGTGACTTTGAGGATTACGCAGGGAACACCCGGAGTGCTGATGGTGAGAAAATCGTCGGTTTTACACTCATTGATGGCGTTTTTACGCGCCATGATTTCCCAGGTTCAAAGAACACTTATTTCTATGCGCTTGGCAACAATGGACAAGCTGCCGGACACTACGAGGATAGGAACGGTCTTTACCACGGTGTCATCTTGGAAGATGGCGAGTTACGGCGATACGATTTCCCGGATGCCGTTCAAACGGAGATATACGGTATCAGTGATGCGACGGGTGCCCTGACGGGTAATTTTATAGACGCTTCTGGCGTGCGCCGCGGCTTCTCAGGGGACACAATCATTGAGTATCCCGAGGCATCAGCAACTTATGCCGATTTTGCGAACGCGGATGGTGCCGTCATTGGCAGCTTCATTGATGCCCAAGGTGTATATAAGCCATACATACGTTACCCAGATGGCAGGTTTCTATCTCTTGACCTTCCACACGCAGCACTGTTTGAATACTTTTTTGTGCCCGGGGTTAACGATGCAGGATATGTTGTGGCGCGAGCCAAACTGATCGGTGATATCCCGCGCTCTGCTGTGGGAACACTCCAGCACGGATTACAAAGCTTGGAGGTCCCGGGCAGCGTTAGCACGGAAGGTTGGAATATCAATCAGGACGGCTCTATCGTTGGAAACTATAAATCAGCGGATGGCCGAACACACGGGTTCATCGCCAGACTCACTACCAAGGCAGAGAGCACTCATTTTAGCAACACCTACACCGTCACGTTGTCTAAAGGTTTGAATATGCTGTCCGTGCCTTTGGCAGCACCAACACCGATGACTGCCAAGTCCCTTGTCGCGATGACAGGGGCGACAACTATCATCACGCTTGATACCGCAATCCAGCGGTTCATCGCCTGGACACCAAGCGCACCTGACGACGGGTTCCCAATTGAAGGCGGAAAAGGCTATATCGTCAACGTCCCTGAAACTCGCAACTTTGCATTCGTCGGCGCACCTTGGACAAATCCAACCCAAGCGGCTGCAGCACCTACCATTACCCCCTTGATAAGGGGGGACAGGGGGGTTGCCCAAGAAGCCTGGGCATTCGTTGTCAGCGGACACTTGAAAGGCAAACCCGCATTTGACGGCTACCAAGTCATGGTCCGGAATCTGAGAACAAACAGCACGATAACTGCCTCGGTGCAAGGCGATTACTTCGCTGCTGCGACTGCTGACTTGACGCGGCGGAGCGTTGTCCAAGTTGGAGATGTGCTTGAATTACGCGTCATCGGTCCCGATGGAAACTTTGAATCACACACCCTCAGGGTCAAAGTGACTCCTGAGGACTTAGCAAACGCCGTGTTATCTGTCCGGCTTGATGACATTGGTCAACCGACGCAGAGTCTGTTGTTGCAGAACTACCCGAATCCGTTTAACCCTGAGACGTGGATTCCATATCAACTCGCACAAGACAGTCCGGTATCAGTATCCATCTATGATACAACCGGTGAGCTCGTTCGCACGCTTTCACTCGGTTATCAATCCGCAGGCTTCTATAATAGCCGCGAGCGTGCTGCGTATTGGGACGGACGCAATGCACTTGGCGAACGCGTTGCGAGTGGTGTCTATTTTTACCAGTTGACGACTCCCGCTTTCGAGCAGACACGGCGACTTGTCATTGTAAAGTAGAATCAATCCGTAGAGAACGGACAGGTATTACAGTTGTACTATCGGTGTAACTGTGATATCCCTCTTAAGACTAAAAAAGTTTTTGTTTACGATCCGGCGCGGTTTCAAACCGCGCCTACCTTTTTAGTGCCAGCAGACGTGTAAATCCCAACCCACCGAACCCCTCCTTTTTTGTAAGCGACAATCTGCTTATCCTCAACGTGTAGATATCCAATCCAAGAAAATAGATGAAATTTTCCTTGCCTTTTTTACGAAAATGTTGCATACTCTACAGTGTTTTTAAATGTACATAAGGTAATCACAGTCCTCGGTTTTACCGTATTGATGAACGCGAACTTGCGACACTTCAAATACAGGTATTGACCCTCAGGACGTAGTATCTAACCCATTATTTTTTATCTGCTGAGAGAATACTATAAGAAAGGTTTAAGTTATGTTCACTCATATCAGGAAAGGTTTTTTGTTTTACACGTTCACGTTGTTTTTATGTCTGAATTCCTTTTTCCTAAAGAACGCCGCTGCACAAGGGGTCTCCAACTATACATTTGAGACGATCGATGTTCCAGGTATAGACTTCTTAGCGGTGACGGCAAGTAGCGACTTTGAGGATTACGCAGGCAACACGCCAAGTGCGGATGGTGAAAAAATGGTCGGCTTTACCCTCATTGATGGCGTTTTTACCACCCACGATTTCCCCGGCTCGAAAAACACCTATTTCTACGCACTCGGTAATAATGGACTCGCTGCGGGGCACTACGAGGATAGCGACGGTCTTTTCCACGGTGTCATCTTGAAGAATGGTGAGTTGCGACAATATGATTTCCCGAACTCTGTTCAAACCGAAATCTATGGGTATAGTGATTCAACCGGGGTACTGACAGGGAATTTTACAGATGCGTCCGGCATTCGTCGTGGGTTCTCAGGGGAGACAATCGTTGAGTTCCCCGGAGCATCGGAAACTTACGCCGATTTTGTAAGCGGGTTAGGCAATATCGTGGGCAGCTACGTAGATGCTGAAGGTACATATCATGCATACCTGCGTGGACCTGGAGGTAGTTTCGCAACTCTCGATATTCCAGAAATACCGAATCAGGAATACTTTTTTCTGCACGGTATCAACGATGCACTGGTTGCCGTCGGCAGAGCGAAAGGGGCGGATGGTGTCCCGCTCACCTTTGTTGGCAACCCCCTCAGGCTACAAGAATTGAAGGTTCCGGATGCCGTTAGCACGGAAGGCTGGAATGTCAATCAGGACGGTTCTGTCGTCGGACACTACGACACAGCGGATGGACGCAGACACGGATTTATCGCAAGACCCGCACAGGAGACTGTTCCGCGACCACCTCCTGACCTCAGCTATACGTTTGAGAGTATTGATGTCCCGGGCGTAGATTTTTTAGCCGTAACTGCCAGTAGTGACTTTTTTGATTACGCCGGAAACATGCGGGGTCCTGATGGTGAAAAAGATGTCGCCTTTACGCTCATTGATGGCGTTTTTGCGACCCACGATTTCCCCGGCTCGCACGGCACCTATTTCTATGCACTGGGTAATAATGGGATCGCTGCCGGACACTACAAGGATAGCGACGGTCTTTTTCACGGGGTTATCTTAGAAGATGGCGAGTTGCGACAATACGATTTCCCTGATTCTGTCGAAACGGAGATCTATGGGTATAGTGATTCAACGGGGCACTGACGGGTAGTTTTGTAGATGCCTCTGGTGTTCGCCGCGGGTTTTCAGGGGAGACAATCGTCGAGTTTCCCGGAGCACCGGAAACTTACGCCGATTTTGTGAGTTGGACAAAGCATATCGTGGGCAGCTACAGAGATGCTGATGGAGTCTATCATGCATACATGCGTAGTTCGGTGGGCAGATTCCTATCCATTGACCTTCCAAACGCACTAAATCTGGAATACTTTTTTCTGCACGGTCTCAACAGGGCAAGGACTGTCGTTGGTCGAGCGAAAGCGGCGGGTGATGTCCCGCGCACCTATGTCGGCAGCCCCCTCAATCTAAAAGAATTGCGGTTTCCAGGTGCTGTTAGCACGGAAGGTTGGAATATCAATGAGGACGGCTCTGTCGTCGGGCACTATGACTCAGCAGATGGACGCAGACACGGATTCATCGCCAGACTCGTTCCCAAAGCAGAGGGCGATCATTTTGGCAACACCTACACCGTCACGTTGGATAAAGGTTTAAACATGATTTCTGTGCCTTTGGCATCACCAGTTCCCATGACTGCCAAGTCACTTGCAGCCATAACAGGATCAACAACCATCATTACCCTTGATACAGTAAGCCAACAGTTTACTGCCTGGACACCCAGTGCACCCGACGACGGGTTTCCTATTGAAGGTGGCAGAGGCTATATCGTCAACGTCCCGGAAACTCGAAACTTCGCATTCGTCGGCGCACCTTGGACAAATCCAGCCGAGGCGGCTGCAGCACCTGCCATTACCCCCTTGATAAGGGGGGACAGCGGGGTTGCCCAAGAAGCGTGGGCATTCGTTGTCAGCGGACATTTGAAAGGTAAATCCACGTTTGACGGAAACTACCAAGTCATCGTCCGGAATCTCAGAACAAACAGCACGATAACCACCTCAGTACAAGGCGATTACTTCGCTGCTGCAACTGCCGATTTGACGCGGCGGAACGTCGTCCGAGTTGGAGATGTGATTGAGTTACGCGTCATCGGTCCGGAGGGGAATGCTGAATCACAAACCCTTAGTTTCAAAGTGACGCCTGAGAACTTGGCAAACGCCGTTTTGTCCATCAGTCTTGATGGCATCGGTCAACCGACACAGAATCTGTTGCTGCAGAACTATCCGAATCCGTTTAACCCTGAGACGTGGATTCCGTATCAACTCTCCGAAGACAGTCTGGTATCGGTCTCCATTTACGATACAACCGGTCAGTTGGTCCGCACACTGTCGCTCGGTTTCCAAGCCGCTGGCTTCTATAATAGTCGGAGTCGTGCTGCGTATTGGGATGGTCGGAATGCGCTTGGGGAACGTGTTGCCAGTGGCATCTATTTTTACCAGTTGACGACCCCCGCCTTCCAACAAACACGGCGACTCGTCATTGTAAAATAGGTGTCAATTTTAGAAAAATAACTGCTTGGGTCCCCAGGGCCGGTAGGTTCGGAATGTAATACAAGGAATGGAAATGTAATACAAGGAACGGATTTAGTCTAACCCCAGACTAAATCCAGTCTATTCCCAGACTAAATCCCCTAACCGAACCTACCGATTAGGGATAGATAATAGATTAGGGATAGATAATAGATGTATAAATCCGAACCCACCGAATTACTTCCCTTGCTAAGAAATCAAGAAAACAGATAAGATTTTCCTTGCCTTTTTTTCAATAATATTACATACTTTAAGCCGTTCTGAAATAGTCTTTCTAAATGGACACAGAATACTTCAGTCCTCGCTTTTATTGTGTTACTGAATACAAACCTGCGAGACTTCAACAACAAGCATTACCCCTCAGGACGGGGTATCTAATATATTATTTTTATTTTTCGAGAAAATACTTTTTTTAAGAGAGGTTTTTGTTATGCACACTCAGATTAGAACCAGTTTTCTGTTTTTCACTTTCACGTTGTTCTTGTGCCTCAATTCCTTTTTCCTAATTAACACACCTGCACAAGTTGTTGAATTCGCCAGCGACAACTATACATTCGAGACGATCGACGTTCCGGACGTAGAGTTCTTAGCGGTGACGGCGAGTAGCGACTTTGAGGATTACGCTGGCTACACGAAAAGTGCTGATGGAGAAAAAGACATCGCCTTTACACTTATAGATGGCGTTTTTACGACATACGATTTCCCGGATTCAAAGAACACGTATTTCTTTGCGCTCGGTAATAATGGCAATGCTGCCGGACACTACCAAGACAGCGACGGGCTGTTTCACGGTATTGTTTTGGAAAACGGCGAGCTCCGCCAATACGATTTTCCCGGTTCCGTCCAAACCGAGATATATGGGATTAGTGATGCCACGGGTGCCCTGACGGGTAATTTTACAGATGCCTCTGGCGTGCGCCGTGGATTCTCAGCGGATGAAATCATTGAGGCACCTGGCGCAACGGAGACTTATGCCGATTTTGTGAATTCGAGTGGCGGTATGGTGGGCAGCTACGTAGATGCTGACGGTCTATATCATCCATACATACGTACCCCGAATGGCAGGTTTGTATCCCTTGACCTTCCACAAGCCGCAGATCTGGAATACTTTTTTGTCCATGGTATTAACGATGCAAGAACTGTCGTTGCCAGAACTAAACGGGTGGATAGTGTCCCAGGAACACTTGTCGGCACATTTCAGGAGGGGTTACGGAGATTTGAAGTACCGGGCAGCGTTAGCACGGAGGGCTACAATATTAATCAGGACGGCTCTATTGTCGGGTACTATGACGCACCCGATGGACGCAGGCACGGGTTTATCGCCAGACTCGCGACAGAAACTGATATGGAACCCGCTGCTACACCGTCTGTCTTCAACTATACTTTTGAGAGCATTAATGTCCCGAGTGTAGACTTTTTAGCGGTGACGGCGAGTTCCGACTTTGAGGATTACGCGGGTTACACACGGAGTGCGGATGGTGAAAAAGAAGTCGCTTTCACGCTCATTGACGGCGTTTTTATGACCTACGATTTCCCCGGCTCACAGAAAACGCATTTCTAGGCACTCGGTAACAACGGACAAGCCGCAGGTCACTACCAAGACAGCGACGGTCTGTTTCATGGTGTCGTCTTAGAAAATGGCGAATTGCGGCAATACGATTTTCCCGGTTCCGTCCAAACTGAGATATACGGGATTAGTGACGCAACCGGCGCACTGACCGGTAATTTTATAGATGCTTCCGGCGTGCGCCGTGGCTTCTCAGATGATACAATCGTTGAGGCTCCTGAGGCATCGGGAACTTATGCTGACTTTGTGAATGCGAGCGGTCGTATGGTGGGCAGCTACATAGATGCTGATGGACTATATCATCCATACCTGCGTCAAGCAAATGGCAAGTTTATATCTCTCGATCTTCCAAACGCAGCACAATTTGAATACTTTTTTGTGCACGGTATCAACGATGTAGGGACGCTCGTTGGCAGAGCCAAGAGGATCGGTGATGTCCCGCGCACCCACGTCGGTTCACTCCAGCACGGGCTACATCCAGTTCAGTATCCGGGTAGCGTTAGCACGGAGGGCTGGAATATCAATCAGGACGGCTCTATCGTCGGGCACTATGACTCAGCCGATGGACGCAGGCATGGCTTTATCGCAAGACCCGTTACCCAGGAAGTAAGCGATCAATTTGGCAACGTCTTCAACGTCACGCTGGCTAAAGGGTTGAATATGCTTTCTTTGCCTTTAGCAGCACCAACACCGATGACTGCCAAGAGCCTGGTCGCTATAACAGGCGCGACAACCGTCATCACGCTGGATACAGCAAACCAGCAGTTCGTCGCGTGGACACCCAGTGCACCCGACGACGGTTTTCCAATTGAAGGTGGCAAAGGCTATATCGTCAATGTGCCACAGACTCGCAACTTTGCTTTCGTCGGATCACAATGGACAAATCAAACCGAGGCTGCTGCTGCACCTGCCATATCCAAGGCACACGGAGCATGGGCGTTTGTTGTCAGTGGACACTTGCAAGGAAAATCAGCGTTTGACGGGTATCAGATCATCGTCCGGAACCTCAGGACCAACAGCGTGATCACTGCTCCAGTGCAAGGCGATTACTTCGCTGCTGCAACTGCCGATCTGACGCGACGGAGCGTCGTCCAAGTTGGAGACGTGCTTGAAGTACGCGTCATCGGTCCCGATGGAAACTTTGAATCACAAACCCTCAGTGTCAAAGTGACCCCTGAGCACCTATCAAACGCCGTTTTGTCTGTCAACCTTGATAGCATTGGTCAACCCACACAGAATCTGTTATTGCAGAACTACCCGAATCCGTTTAACCCTGAGACGTGGATTCCCTATCAACTTTCCGAAGACAGTCTTGTGTCAGTATCTATTTACGATACAAGGGGTCGGTTGGTTCGCACACTTTCGCTCGGTTTCCAATCCGCAGGCTTCTATAACAGTCGGGATCGTGCTGCGTATTGGGATGGTCGGAATGCGCTTGGGGAACGTGTTGCGAGTGGTATCTATTTTTATCAGTTGACAACGCCAGTTTTCCAACAAACACGGCGGCTCGTCATTGTAAAGTAGAACCCACAAGTGTCACAGTTATGCCATCGGCGTAACTGTGACATTTCTTTAAGCATAAAAAAAGACGTGTAAACCCAACCTGCCGAATTTCCTCCCTTGCTGTGAGCGACAATCTGCTTATCCTTAGAATTTAGATATTCTATCCAAGGAAACAAAAAACAGATGAAATTTTCCTTGCCTTTTTTTAGAAAATGTTACATACTTTTTCACATCTTTAAAATGTACAAGGATACCTAACTCCTCTCTTTTACGTATTGCTGAAAGCAAACGTACGATACTTCAATAACAAGCATCGTCCTCAGACAGGGGTATTTGACACATTATTTTTTATTTTTGGAGAAAATACTATAAGAAAGGTTTGCGTTATGTTTACTCATATCAGGAAAAGTTTTTTGTTTTATACATTTACGTTGTTCTTATGTCTCAATTCCCTTTTCCTAATTAACACCGCTGCACAAGTTGGCGATGGACCCGGTGTCGGATCCGCCAGTGAGAACTATACATTTGAAACGATCGACGTTCCGGGCATAGATTTTTTGGCATTGACGGCGAGTTCCGATTTTGAGGATTATGCGGGCTACACGAAAAGTGCGGATGGCGAAAAAATGGTTGCCTTTACCCTCATTGATGGTGTTTTTATGACCTACGATTTCCCTGGTGCCCAAAACACGTATTTCTATGCGTTTGGTAATGATGGGCGCGCTGCGGGCTACTACGAAGATAGCGAGGGTTTGCACCA
>JAPOZO010000066.1 GCA_026706025.1 Candidatus Poribacteria bacterium | reverse complement strand
TAACATTGCGGTCGCACGCCTCATGCTTGATAATGTTCCGCATATTAAAGTCTATTGGATTATGACCGGCTTGAAGACTGCGCAAGTCGCACTCCGTTTCGGTGCCGATGATATTGATGGCACCGTGACCGAGGAAAAGATTACACACATGGCGGGTGCGGATACGCCGGAGGCAGTCTCCGTTTCGTCGTTAACACACCTCATTGAAGAGGCGGGTTTCGTGCCTGTTGAGCGCGATACGCTTTACAATGAAATCATTCGAGAGGGGGATCGGTGGTACAGAAAAGCCGCTTGAGGATAGGCGCGGTCTCATTTTTGAACACCAAACCGCTCATTTATCCCCTGTTAAATAAAGAAATCCAAGCAGATATTGCGTTGACCGTTGATGTTCCGAGTCGTGTTGCAGCACTTTTAAGTGCAGATGAACTTGATGTCGGACTGATTCCGATTATCGAATATTTTCGCGCGAATCCTTCGGATACGAATTACTGCATTCTACCCGATATATCAATTGCATCGCACGGTAGCGTCCGAAGCATCCAACTGTTCAGTCGTGTGCCAATTCAGGAAATTCGACGCATCGCACTTGATACCAATTCACGTACCTCCGTCGCACTCTTGAAGATTCTGCTCGCTGAAAAATATGGGGTTTCGCCAGCGTTCACAGCATGCGCCCCGACAGTAATTCCAAGCACAGCACTTCAAAACCGTCAGTATCCACCTTTTGAGGCGGTCCTCCTGATTGGAGATCCTGCACTCAGACACCTCGGTTCAACGGAATATAGCGTTGATCTCGGTGAGGCGTGGTATAAGTTAACGGGATTGCCGTTCGTCTATGCCTGTTGGGTAGCAAGAGAAGAAGCGCGCTTCAACGATTTAGCGCAAGTGCTGTTTCAATCAAAGGAACGTGGGATCGCGCAAATTCCAGAGATCGCACACGTTGAGGCGCAAAAGTTAGGTTTACCCGAAACACTTTGCCTCGACTATTTGCAAAATCGTATCAAATATGACCTTGACGAATCTGCAATTGCTGGCATTGAACTCTTTTATAAGTATGCTGTAAAAAATGATCTTGCACCGCCATGCCGTTCTCTAACTTTTAAATCTTGCTGAAAGGGCGGAAAATGGAAACCGTTGAGAAATCCACCAACAATATCAAGTTTGAAAAGCGGTTTGAGGACTATCTCAAAAGTTGTGGACTCCGTTTAACACAAAAGCGACTGGATGTTTTAAACCAAGTCTTCGATTATCCCGGCCATTTCCAAACAGAAGACCTTTTAGTTCAGATGCGACGAAACGGGTACTTAGTCTCGCGGCCGACGATCTATCGAACGCTCCCGTTGCTTGTGAAAAGTGGGTTGTTGACAGAATTTATTGACGCGCAAAAAAACACCCGCTATGAGAGCATCCATTCGTTGCGAGAACATGCACACCTGATCTGTCTACGGTGTAATGAGATTGTTGAGTTTAAAGAACCGGGGATTGATGCATTGCAAAAATCGGTGTGTGAAGCACACAACTTTAAAGCCGTGCGCTTCCGTAATGAAATCATCGGTTATTGTGCGGAGTGCCAGGCAGAGTTAGAGCCAAAAACGCCTGATGAAGCCGACGAAACTACTGCTTAAGACGACCCCACGTTGTGGTGAGCAATCCTTCAGGTTCTACCGGCAAAGTTTTCTCTTCCGCTTTTTCGTAGTCCTCATCTGTAGGTTCGTATTCCAAGTCGCTGGACCAGCAGAATACGTCGTACTGGACCTGGAGCGAGCTCTGCCGCGTCCAGATCATCATAACGTTTTCACCGTCTTGTAATTTGTTAATCGTACCAGCATCCTGTCCAAAATCACCTGTCCGCATCCACGTCCAGGCAGGAACGTTTTCCTCAAAGATAATATCAGCGGGACGGGCAAACGCAGGTTCCGCATCTGGAATCTTATCACCATCATCACCCAAAACCCACAACCAATCTGAGTGGTTGCTCGGATTAATGAGCCGACCAATGAAACGCCATTCCCCGGCTTTTCCACCCGCACGACTGATGTCGAACCTATAGAGTATCCAGCCTTTTTTCCCTGCCCCGGCATTTGTAACAATATCCCCGAATGCCCCGTCAGCAGGGTCTACAGCCTTTTCGCCTTTGCCCAATTTATAGACATCCTCGGAATCCCTTTCATCAAAGGCTTCCGCCTCAAACCATATCTGTTCACCCTTGCCAAATTCTGAGACTTTGAATTCTTCTACAGCAAAACCTGTAATGGGTTGTATCAACAGAAAGCAGAACGCTAAACCAAAAATCAACTGACATTTCTGAAGCATGATAATTCTCCTCTATTGATTTGGGTGCTATTTTAAAGGAACTGTGGTTAAGTTGCAATATTAAAAACTTGACATACGTCTGGAAATATCGTATAATTCAGAAAAGACTTCTTTACTAAGCGTATTGTAGACTACAGTTTATCTCATAAGTCGTAAGCCCAATTTGCAACGTCGCATGTATACGCCGCAGGTAACCGATCATTACGAAAACCCGCGCAACGTCGGGACTATCGCAGATGCCAGTGGCACTGCTACCGTCGGTTCTCCTGCCAGCGGTGAGATGGTAAAATTAACACTCAAGATAGTCGATAATGTCATTGTTGCGGCGAAGTTCCGAGCGTTCGGATGTCCTACTGCTATCGCGAGTGCTTCTATCCTTACCGAACTTGTTACGGGAAAGCATACCTTGGAAGCAAAAGAAATTACCGCAGTGCAGCTTTCCGATGCGTTAGGAGGGCTACCAGAAGATAAACTTCGTTACGCTGGCACTGCTGAAAATGTTCTAAAAAACGCAATTGCTGATTTTTTATCCAAATAGGAGGTGCACTCACCATGATTAGTGTCACAGAATCTGCAGCACAAAAAGCAATCACACTCATTAGTAATAGTGAAACGCCGACTGAATCCGAACTCGGCTTGCGGATGCAAGTTGTCGGTGGTGGATGCTCCGGTTTCCAATATAACCTCGAATTTGGTGGGAAAAAAGACACTGACAAAGTGTTTGAATTTCACGGATTAAAGGTTTTCATCGATCCACGTAGCACGCTATATCTCGCAGGTTCCGTCCTCGACTATAACGACGGGTTAATGGATTCAGGCTTTAAAATAACCAACCCAAATGCTAAAAATACATGCGGTTGCGGCGAGTCCTTTAGCGTTTAACACGTCTGGTTATGTCTTGTAGGCATGCTCTATGGACTTGTGTCTTTAAAAAATATCGCTCTTTATTAAAGCGCGCCGATATAGGCGCGCTTTTCAGTGACTAACCCCCTTACAGACTTATACCCACGATGATCTCAACTCATGCACCTTCAGTGACACCAAAGTTGCATCACCACCATCGGCGTAAACACCAATATCGGCGTCATCCAAATCAGGAAGGAAATACGAGGTCATTGATAGTTCACCGTTGTTCCCAAATGCCTCAATAGAGATGCGATCAACCAGAATTTGCAGACAGATTTTGCCATCCTGCGGTGTGAGGGGACCGCTTCTTTCGAGGAATGTCAACTGTTGTGCTGCGACATCATAACGAACGTCTTGCCCACGGATCTTGAAACCGACAGCACTCGCATTATTAAGTGCTATTTCAGCGCGAATATCAAACAGTTCACCCGTCAATCCTGCAAGCGGATCTTCCGCGGGTGTAAGCGTCAGATCGCTCCATGCATGCGTATACGCATGAATGTTTTCAATTTCTGCTACCGGTTCTCGATGGAGACGGATACCCTCTGAAGTCGTCCGAAGGGTCAAACTGCACGGGAAACTCATCTGTTGGTTGAAGGGCATGTCTGGCGGATTACTGCCACTCATCCAGGCAACCTGGATGCGTCTGCCGTCGGATTCTGGCACGTCGCTCCACGTTTGTGCTGCATAGAAATTAGCACCATAATCCGCGCGATGCGCCTCGTCTTCTGGTGTAAACGTCGTACCATCAAAGTCACCGACATAATACTTCCCCGCCGCGCCCCAGAAAACCCACTTCGTGTTCTCAGGATCGCCATCAACAGGCAGTTGAAAGATATCAGGACATTCTGTATCGGGAATCTCCAAGTCAGATAACCGCGTCCACGCCTTAAGGTCTGTTGAACCGAACAGCGTGTAATCATTTTTGTCGAGATAGAGAGCCATCACCCATTTTTCTGTCGGTTCATGCCAGATCACCTTCGGGTCACGGTTGCTTGCGACGATATGTTCAATGACAGGATTCCCTTCGTATTTTATCCAACTCCGTCCGCGGTCGTTGCTATACGCGATACTCTGCGTGAACGGTACCTGTTCCGGTGCATGGCTACCGGCAGATGTATAAAAGTTGACAAGCACCGCCTCATCACCCGTCTGGAAACCACCGGTATTTTTCCAATCCACAACACCGGAGCCGGAGAAGATGGTACCGAGTTCGTCTGGGTGGATGGCGTGTGGCAGTTGTTTCCAATGGACGAGATCTCGACTGACTGCGTGTCCCCAAGTCATGTTACCCCAATTGATACCGGACGGGTTGTGTTGAAAAAAGAGATGATACTCACCCTTATAGTGGATCAAGCCGTTCGGGTCGTTGGTCCAGTTGGTTTTCGGTGTAAAATGGAACTGTGGACGATACGTTTCCTTATAAGCCGTCTGAATCATTAATTGTTCCTTTCGGTTTTAAGCGTTCCAAAGAGATACGCGCGATTTTTTCTGTTTGGCATACTATTTTATCTGTATCTTTTATTTTGTCAAGAGTCCTTGCTTGTTTTCCCATGGCTTTCAGTTTTAGACTTTTGTCCAGTTTAATCGAAAAGTCGCGACCGGGAGTGCTTCGCAGTGCGAATCCTACAGTGGAGCATATAATACCCAAAATCTAAAATTTCGGAAAACTAAATGGCCCTGTAAATGCCTCGAATATTTGACATCCACCGTAGTTTCCTATATAATATTCCCATGCCACGTAAAAACAAAATTCTCAATATCGGTGACGCAGCACCTTTATTCACGCTGCCATCGCATCAAAGAGCGGACATCTCCCTTGAAGCATACCGCGACGCACAACATGTCGTCTTAACTTTCTTTCGAGGGACATGGTGACCGAACAGTCGCCGCCAGTTGTCGGCAGTCGAAAAAAATGTCGAAGCATACGCAGCATACACAGCTACGCCACTTGCCATCGCGGGGCAGTGGCCCCGTGAACTCCGCGGTTATGCCGATAAAAATGGGATCACATTCCCACTATTGGTGGACAAAACGCGGAGCGTCATCAAAAGTTACGGGGTCTATCACTGGCTCAGCCTTGAGGCTTATAACATCGCGCGACCGTCAACGTTTATTATTGACAAAGCGGGGGTTATCAGATACATGTACATCGGCACGCATCAGTTTGATCTTGTCCAACAAACAGAAATTCTTGAATCCTTGAAAGCGGTGGCGAAACTTTAATAAATGATTTGATTTCTAATGAAAATGTGATATACTATGAAAGTAAAAGTTATCAGTTGTCAGAGTGATTTTTTCTTCAAAAAAATGTTTCAGTTTGCTTCGCAGCGAGAAAAAGAGACTTTAGGATCATCAAAAACCTCTTGTAACTGATAACTGAAAACTCTAAAAGTGTAGATAACATATCGTTATGGACGCAGCACATATAGCCTTCATGCAACGCGCACTGAAGTTGGCAAGGCAAGCAAAGGGACGCACGAGTCCGAATCCGCTCGTTGGGGCGGTCATCGTAAAAGACGGTAAAGTTATCGGCGAAGGGTATCATCACAAAACGGGAACGCCGCACGCCGAAGTCCACGCCCTCAACGCCGCAGGCGAGAACGCCAAAGGTGCAACGCTTTACACGACGCTTGAGCCGTGCTGCCATTGGGGACGCACCCCACCCTGCACAGAGGCACTAATTCGTGCTGGCATCGCTCAGGTTTATATCGCAGGCGTTGATCCGAATCCGCGCGTCGCTGGCAAAGGCATTCGTCAACTTAAGAGGGCAGGCATCGATGTCTATGTAGACGTATGTAAACAAGAAGCAGAAAAATTAAATGAAGTTCACACGAAATACATTCAGACCGGTCTGCCTTTCGTTATCCTCAAATTCGCTATGAGCCTTGATGGAAAGATAGCGACCGCTACGGGTGAATCGCAATGGATTACATCTGAGGCATCGCGCCAACGCGGGCATGAGATTCGGGACGAGGTAGACGCGATCCTCGTCGGTAGAGGCACAGTCGAGCGCGATAACCCGGCACTCACGACGCGTCTACAGGGAAGACCTGGACAGGATGCGATCCGTATTGTGATGGATTCACACGCGAGGACACCTACGGACGCACGTATTTTCAACGTCGAAAGCAGTGCAGGTGTGATTGTTGCTGTAACACCAGAAGCACCGTCTGAAAACGTTGAAGCACTCGAAAAGTCAGGAGCGGAAGTGATAACTGTGCCGGGAGCATACGGAAACCAAGCCTGTTTTAAGTGTCTGATGGAGATATTGGGCAAACGTGAGATAACAAGCGTATTGATAGAAGGTGGCGGCGAAATCAATGCATCTGCCATCGCAGCGGGAATCGTTGATAAGGTTATGTGTTTCGTTGCACCTATAATCATTGGTGGACGGAACGCGCCTGGACCTGTCGGTGGTGAAGGGTTTCCCAATTTGACGGATGTCCCTCACTTGCGGGGAGTCCATATCACGCAGATTCCTGATTCCGATTTTCTCATCGAGGGGTATCTATAGCATGTTTACCGGGATTGTTGAAGCACTCGGAACAATCAGAAATATCCAGCGCAAACCCGAAGGTGCCATTCTTGAAATTCAGACGCGTAACGTTCTCGCCGATGCGGAAATTGGCGACAGTATCGCCGTTGACGGTGCTTGTCTCACAATCCGTTCTCTTGTACCGGAGGCATTTACTGCGGATATATCTGCTGAAACCTTACGTCGTACGACATTAGGCGAACGGATAGCCGGTGAACAGGTTAATCTTGAACGCTCACTCCGGTTAAGCGACAGATTGGGCGGACATCTTGTCCTCGGACACGTAGATGAAGTTGCGACGATCTGTGCATGGAAGGACGAAGGCGATGCCTCTCTGATGCGAGTAACGATGAGCAGCAACATCAGACGCTATATTGCATACAAAGGTTCTATCACGGTTGATGGTATTAGCTTAACTGTTTCAGACATCTACGCAGACACCTTTGAAGTTGCCTTAATTCCGCATACAAAGCAGGTAACAACTCTCGGAACGAAACGGAACGGCGCAAGGGTCAATCTTGAAGTTGACATCGTTGCGCGTTATATTGAAACGCTGCTTAAAAATACCGAAACGGAGAAAGGGTGGACCGAACAATCCTCCTCCGAGACACTCAATTTGAGTTTTTTAGCGAAACACGGGTATATTAGTTAACAGTTAACAGTTTTCGGTTAAGAGGGTTCTTGTGGCAGTAACATATTGTGTAACCACCACAAGCATTCACTGACAACTGACAACTGAAAACTGACAACCATTCCTCCGATAACTGACAACCATAAAATGGTAGGCAAGAATGCCAGACAATTTTAATACTATTCCTGAAGCACTTTCTGCAATCGAAAATGGGGAAATGATTATCGTCGTTGATGAACCCGACCGCGAGAACGAAGGCGATCTCATCATGGCGGCTGAAAAGGTGACGGCAGAGACTATAAATTTCATGGCGAAATACGGTAGGGGGTTGATATGCCTACCTACGTGTTCAGAACGCCTCGCCGAGCTCGAACTCCAACCGATGGTCGCTGCGAACACGGCACAGATGCAGACGGCATTTACAGTCACTATTGACGCGAAAGAGGTGACGACCGGTATCTCCGCGCAAGAACGCGCATACACGATCCAGAAATTCGTTGATGCTGATGCTATCCCCTCAGACTTCGTTCGACCCGGGCACATCTTCCCGTTAGAGGCAAAACCCGGTGGCGTCCTACGGCGTGCTGGCCATACTGAAGCCACCGTTGATTTAGCACGGATGGCGGGGTTATATCCAGCAGGTGTCCTCTGTGAGATACTCAACGAGGACGGCACCATGGCACGCGTCCCGGAATTGATGGCGTTCGCTGCGGAACATCAACTCAAGATTATCACAATCTCTGACCTGATCGCATACCGCCGCCAGACAGAAACGCTTATTAGACGCGTCGCAACGGCTGATATACCCACCGCACATGGCGAATTCAGACTCTACGCCTATGAAAGCACAGATACATCCGGCGAAAGCGTCGAAACTGATAAAACGCACATCGCCCTCACAAAAGGCGATATTGCCGATGCAACCCCGCTTTTGGTCCGCGTGCATTCGCAATGTCTGACCGGCGATGTCTTCGGTTCACTCAGATGCGATTGTGGTGAACAACTCGAAATCGCACTCCAAACCATTGAAAAGGAAGGCAGAGGCGTGCTCCTCTATATGCGGCAAGAAGGCAGAGGGATGGGACTCAAGGGGAAACTCCGTGCCTATCAGTTACAAGACAATGACGGATTAGATACCGTCGAAGCAAACGAACATCTCGGATATCCCGCGGATTTGCGAGATTACGGCATCGGTGCACAGATATTAGCCGACTTAGGTGTCCGAAAGATGCGATTGATGACGAACAACCCACAAAAGGTCACAGGCCTGTCCGGACATGGACTTGAAATCGTCGAGCGGGTCCCTTTGCAAACGAAACCGAACGCCTTTAACCGCCGATATTTAGAAACAAAACGTTCTAAACTCGGTCATCTCCTCCTACACGAGGAATAAAGAATAGGAGAGTTATCAGTTAACAGTTAACAGTTTTCAGTTACAAGAGACATTTGATTGCCCAAGCTGCCTCTCTAACCGACAACTGAAAACTGACAACTGAAGACCCAATAAAAAATGCCAAACGTCTACGAAGGATACCTTCTCGGCGAAGGACTCACATTCGGCATTGTTGTCAGCCGATTCAATAGTTTTGTTACTGAAAAGCTTCTCGCTGGCGCGTTAGATGCTCTAAAACGGCACGGTGTCGACTTGGATCAGGTCGATGTTTTTTGGACTCCGGGTGCCTTTGAGATTCCCGGAATCGCCAAACGCCTCGCGGAGAGTGAAAAGTATGACGCTGTCCTCTGTCTCGGCGCAGTCATCCGCGGCGCGACACCCCACTTCGATTACGTCGCCGCTGAAAGTGCGAAGGGCATTGCGCAGTTATCCGCCAGTACGGGCGTCCCCGTTATCTATGGTGTCATCACGACAGATACAATAGAGCAGGCACTTGAACGCGCCGGTATCAAGGAGGGCAACAAGGGTTCTGAAGCCGCCATCGCTGGCATTGAGACCGCTAATCTTTATAAAACAATTGAAAAAGCCGTTATATAAGTTATCGGTTATCAGTTATCAGTTGTCAGTCACTCGCGGGGCATTGACGATCGTTTGCAACTGCCACAACAACCTCTTAACTGACAACTCTCACTGCGAGGCAAACTGACAACTGACAACTATAAAAAAAATGATAGCAATCATAGATTACGACGCAGGCAACCTCACAAGCGTTGCGCGTGCATTGACACACCTCGGCTATGAAAATGAGATTACGTCCGCCGCTGAAACGATACGCGCGGCGGATCGCGTTATTTTTCCCGGTGTCGGTGCCGCAAAAGCCACGATGCAAACACTACAGAAACGTGGATTGAACCAAGTCCTGACAGATTTCTACCGTACCGGCAGACCTATGCTCGGTATCTGCATCGGTATCCAGATCCTTTTTGAACACAGTGAGGAAGAGAATACCGAATGCTTGGGACTTCTACCCGGATACGTAAAGAAATATCCAACGATAGATACAGAAAAGAAAACCGAAACATTAAAAGTACCACAAATCGGGTGGAACGAAGTACATCAGACCCAATCGCATCCAATCTTTAAAGACGTTCCGAATCCGGCGCACTTCTATTTCGTCAATTCTTACTATCCTGTCCCAGAGGCAGAAGACATCGTGATTGGAAAGACGCAGTACCGACTCGAATTTTGCAGCGCGATTGCACACGATAACCTCATCGCAACACAGTTCCACCTCGAAAAGAGCGGGCGCGTCGGATTAAAAATGCTCAACAACTTTCTGAAATTTTAGGGTTGTCAGTTAACAGTTGTCAGTTATCAGTACCTGACAACTGAAGACCGATAACTGATAACTACAAAATATGCTTACGTTTTTTCTTGCCCTTCTCGTCATACTTATCAACGTCAGTACACATTTGTTTCAGATGCAGGCATATTATGCCGCTGTGAGCCACTGCTACTACGGCGTAATGATTCTCGCGGTTATATATGCTCGCCCCCGCGAACAAAACATTCTGTTCGGCATCACGGCATTAGCCAATTGGGTCTATGTCTTCCGCTACCCGACTCAGACAGGGAGCATCATTATTGCGCTGCTGTATCCGTTCCTTGTGTTCGGTGTTATCCGTATCATCCGTCAATTCCAAACCCAGCGACGTAGCCGTGTCGAAGAGATGGAGGAGATACATAGCGTCAACGCGAATTTAGAAAAACAGATAAGAGACATCTCCACGCTTTTTGAGGTGAGTCAAGCGGCGAACGCGAACCTTGAGCTGCAGGGGCTCTTTCAGCGCATCATCGAGATTTTGTCCAAACGTCTCGGCATATATCGCGGTGCTTTGCATCTCTATGAAAACGGAAAGGTTGTCACTTCGGTAGAAGCTGTCTTAGGACTCACCCCAGCTGAAATGAAACGCGGCACCGATAATCAGATGGAAAACATCCAGAAACAAGTGCTGACATCCGGTAAAGCGATCGGTGTACCACAAACCCGGAGTCCGCTGAGTTATATTAAATTCTTTGAGCCAGAACGCGTCGAATCTAAAGACGTGATTGCTTTCTGGTGTATCCCAATTATTGTGGAAGAGCACGTTATCGGGACATTGACAATTGACAAGGCTTCGGATGAATTTTCAGCAGAAGACGACCGGCGGTTATTGACAATTATTGCTTCAACTATTGCGCAACGCGTCAAAATTCAGCAAACGATTGACGCGCTCGTTGAATCAGAACGGATGGCAACACTCGGAAGGTTAGTCCGAACGATCGCACACGAAGTGCGAAACCCGTTGGGCAGTATCCGACTCGGCACCCAGCTCCTCCAACACGCTGAGACAGAAGGAGATTCACAAACTGGCACCCATCCCGACGCAGTACAACTCTCTCAAGATGAGATTCAGGAATACACCGCGATCATTATCAAAGAGGTGGATAGACTCAACCGGTTTATTGAACAGTTACTGGCTTTCAGCAAACCGGCGATGCAGGTCGCGAAACGTACGGATATCCATCAACTGCTTGAGGAGAGCCTCACGATCTGCCGTCCTGAATTCGAGCATCATGCTATCACAGTCGCCACACAATACGACAGTGCCTGTCCGCAAGTGAATATAAACGAAGACGGCATAACGCAAGTGCTTCTCAATCTATTCTACAATGCCATTGAAGCAATGGATACAGAAGGGACATTGGCTATTCAGACAGAATACCTACCGGCAAAGGAAGTCATCCATGTACGGGTTCAAGATGACGGTCCGGGAATTCCACCTGAAGATATTCCAATGCTCTTCGACCCGTTTTATACCACTAAACAGAAGGGAACAGGGCTTGGGCTTTATATTAGCCAAAAAATTCTTGCCGAACACCAAGGGGGCATTGAAGTTGATTCTAACCTTGAAGTCGGCACGGCATTTGTCATGTCACTTCCCGTCAATTAACTGCTTGTGGACGTGTCCTTCACGCACAACGCAACAGAGGAGGTAGTTTTCAGTTTTCAGTTTTCAGTTAAGAGCCACCCTGTAGTGGTTATCATAAACTGGACTGTTACAACATACTTCTTTCACTGACTGCTGACAACTGACAACTATAATTTATGTCAAATCTTGTGCTTATCGCTGATGATGATGATAGCCTTCGACACATACTCGCCGCCACTCTCGAAAAGACGGGATATAACACCCTGAAAGCACGAAATGGGGCGGAGACCCTCGCGTGTGTCAAGGAGACAAATGTTGATGTTATCCTGCTTGATATCTGGTTGGGCGACACAAACGGGCTTGAATTAATTGAGGACATCCAGCAGTACAATAGCACCGCCTCAATCATTATAATCACGGCACACGGCACAACGCAAACCGCTATTGACGCAGCGAAACAACGCGCTTACGGATACCTCACTAAACCGATTGATCAGAAGCAACTCATTGAACTTGTCGCGCGCGCCGCATCAGCAACACAACAGACGAAGAATGTCAAGGCATCTACTACACCTGATTTCGATAGACACGGGAAAATGGTCGGACAGAGTGCTGCAATGCAGGAGGTATACCTCAAGATAGGGCGTGCCGCTGTCAGCGATGAAACCGTTCTTGTCTTAGGCGAAAGTGGGACCGGTAAAGAACTCGTCGCGCAATTGATTCATCAAAACAGTCGTCGTGTTCACAATCCGTTCGTGGTTGTTGATTGTGGTGCTATGCCGTCGAGTCTCATTGAAAGTGCGCTCTTCGGACACGTCAAAGGCGCGTACACAGACGCCCACAGCGCAAGAAAGGGAAAATTTCAACAGGCGGACAGCGGTACAATCTTCCTTGACGAAATCGGAGAATTGCCCATCGAAGTCCAGATGAAACTGCTGCGCGTCCTCCAAGAACGCGAAGTAGAACCGATGGGCGGCACCGAAACACATGCTGTCGATGTCCGAATCATTGCCGCTACGAACCGTAGACTCGAAGCCGCGATTGCGCAGAAATCGTTTCGGGAAGACCTCTACTATCGTCTCAATGTCATCCCGATTTCGCTCCCGCCGTTACGGGAGCGGAAAGAGGATATACCGGAACTCATAGATCTGTTTATACGCCAGTTTGTTGAAGAATATCAATTGCCTGAAATCAGCGTATCCGTGGAAGTCATTAAACAACTTACGACTTATGATTGGCCCGGCAACGTCCGGGAGTTAGAAAACGCTATCAAGCGCGCACTCGTCATGTGTTCAGGGCAAATGCTATTGCCTGAGCATTTTGATCCAATCTTAAAGGAATTGGCACCGATAAGCGAACCTGGAAATCTCAATGCTCAGGTTCATGCGATACTCCAAGCACACATTGAACAGTATATGGAATCCGACACACCGTCAGGGAAACTTTATGCTGAAATCCGAGAGATTTTCGAGAAACCGCTCTTTAAAATTGTGCTTGAGCACACCAACGGAAACCGGAGTAAAGCATCAGATATTCTTGGCATTAACCGAAACACCCTTCACACGAAACTTGTTGAATATGAACTTGTTTCATAAGAGTAGTTTTCAGTTGTCAGAGCGATTTTTCTCTCACTGCGAGGCATGAAAAAATCTTTCAGTCGTCAGTAACAAGAGGTGTTGGGATCGCCTAAAACTGTTGGATAAATCTAAAACCCTCTTAACTGATAACTGATAACCATAAAATAGTGAAAGATAAAACGTATGGATTTAGCAAAAGTAATTGGCACCGTTGTCGCAACCCGAAAAGATCCGAGTTTAGAAGGCACCCGCCTCCTTGTTGTCCAACCTTTAGACGAGAAACAGGAACCGATTTCTGACCCGCTCGTTGCAGTTGATACATTAAACGATGCCGGGGTCGGTGAAATCGTCTACATCGTCACAGGCGGTGATGCCGTCAGCGTTATACCCGGAAAACGGATGCCGGTTGATGTCGCCATCGTCGGCATTGTAGATTCTCTCTCTGTGACCCATGCAACGAACGCTTCAAAAGAAACCCCACCAGAAACGGAGTCTTAAAAATGTACATAGCCAAAGTAATCGGAAAAGCCGTTTCTATCGTTAAACATGCTGCATACGAAAACCGCACCCTGCTGCTCGTCCAACCGTTAAGCGTCAAGTCCGAACTTGTTCGCACGCCAACGATTGCTGTTGACTACGTTGGTGCTGGTGAAGGGGACACAGTGATTGTGGGTGCGGGTCCCGGCGTTGCACAAGAAGTTTTCGGGGTTGAAGATGCGCCTATCCGAGAACTTATCATGGGTATCGTGGACACAGTCGATATAACATTTCAGGAGGAAGAAGCATGAGCCGTATCGTCATACCTATCTGTTGCCTTTTATTTATGGCATTACACCTCAACGCGTGTAGAGTCGCACAAGTATTATCTACACAATACAGCGAGAATATAGCGAGTGCCGCTTACGGCACTGAAGCGAACCATCCAGGTGTGAACGATGGAAATCTTAAAACACTCGCGACACTTCCAGCGCAAAACGAACGGAACTTCATCATCCAATTCGCTGATGTTCATCCCGTCCGGAAAATTGTTATCCACAATGGAAATTTGTTTCGATTTGCGATGGATTATCTGAACGAAGAAACCGGGCAATGGGAAACGTTTGATACAGTCGTCCAGCGACGCAATGTTGGCGACGAAAGGGCGCAAGCGGAGTTCATTTTTGATAGGCTAAACTTCCAGACGAAGATGATTCGCGTCACCGTCACTCGGACGGTTGATGATGCTGTTATCAACAAAATAATGGCAGAACCGGGAGACAAAATCGTTGACCGGCGGACAACGCTTGCGGGTAGGTACTTCCCACATTATCGCGTCATGCAACCCTCAGTGGCGCAAATCCGTGAGATTGAAATCTACCACCTCGCCGAAAAGTAGATGGTTAAATAGTTATCAGTTATCAGTAACAAAGCGTCGGCGCGTTTTGTAAGCGCGCCGATCAATCACACATCATTAATTGTCCAACCTACGGTCAACTTCTCGGCTGCATAAACGCCACATTTTTCAAAGAAAAACGAGACGACCTACAACAAACACTATAAAATAAAAAGTGCCACCTATTCACAGGTATTTTATAACTCAAGTTGCTACCAACGGATTTTGAGCATTGTAACACGGTTTTTCCGACACTTTCTTCACCCCGTAGGGGTGTTATTGCTTCGCAGTGAGAATAGAAAAAGCATATTTAAGCGACTGCACTCCGTAGGAGTGCCATTGCTTCGCAGTGAGAATAAATTGGTGGCAACTTGCGTTATTTTATAGTAAAACCTATAATTAATAGGGCACTCTCAAACAGCCTGAATACCTATAACAGGCATTCAGACTGGCACAGGCTAACAGCCTATGCTACAAAGATGTCCACTTATTTGTGGGCTTTACTATAAAATTGCAACTGTCAGTTTAGCAATAGACCACTCTGGAGTTAATCCTTTAATGCAAATGTCTCCGTTGAAGATACGCACAACCGCGCGCCTATGGTTACCAACGCTATTCATAATATTCTTCTTCTGTTTAGATCTTAGTGCCTTGCCTGTCCAAAATGGAAGCGCAGCAGCCGCACCGATCACTTCAAGCGATCAACGTTCCCGTATTACTACAAGGCGTAGCACTGTTCTGCCAAGGCATGTTGAATTAGTGAGTGCTACCGCGCAAGGTATAACAATTCAACTGCTCATCCCTGAATCCGATTTTCGCTTTAATAGCAGTAACACCGAAATTGAAACTGGGAAAGTTGAAAATCAGACGATCTCTTTCTCTAACTGCCGGTTCACTACTGAACCGGGGGCACCACGTCTTCCCGTCCAGACCACACTCCTCGCTGTCCCCGCCGATGTGGATTTTCAGTTGCGGATTGTCGAAAAGCGTTTCAGTACACGCAGCGTGGAAAGGATTGTCTATACACCAGCACCGCAAGGTGCAATACAACAAAAAAGAGACCTTTTTTCCCCTGACAACCTTGCTGAAATCAGGGAAGATGGATGGATGCGAGAAAACCGTATCCTCGCTATCCAACTCAATCCTGTTCAGTATAACCCTATTCGTCGTGAAGTGAGGCTCTACCACCGGCTCGTAGTTGAAGTCCGGTTTATCAAAACGCTTACACGTGGTGTGAACGCTTCACCCTCCGCAATGCCGAGTGGTTTACGCACCGAATCCGCTGCCTATAATGCCATTTTCAACGATCTGCTTATTAACCCACAAAACGTCGAGCAGTGGCGTCTACCTATCGCACGAGTACCTTCAGCCCCGAGTGTGCTTTCCACGCATCCACAGTATAAAATCAGTGTTACGGAATCCGGAATGTATAGCATTGCCGCGTCAGATCTCGCCGCAGCGGGCGCCGATGTTAGGGCTATCATGCCGAGGACATTGAAGTTGATAAACAAAGGGGCGCAGATTCCGCTCTTTGTGCGCGGCGAAAACGATGGCAGGTTCGACTTAACAGATGAAATTATCTTCTACGGCGAACGCCAGCATGGAGAGACCAGTTACATTGATCCCTTCACCGATGAGAATATCTATTGGCTTTCATGGAACTCGGGACCCGGGAGTCGGATGGTAACGAAAACGGCCTTCACAGGAACAAGCGATACACAAGATCACAAGCTTTTTCTGACACGTGCCCATTTCGAGAAAGATAACACTTTTAGAAGGTTCCGGGATGTAAATCTCGCGGAAGGGCAAACATACGAAGAATTCGGCGCGGGTTTACAGACCCGTTCATTTAGGCTAACAGAACTACCGGCACTCCCAGATGACAGCTGGTTCTGGGCACAACTGACTGCACCGGCATCAAAGTCGTTCAACTTTACGCTTGTAGGTCTCGCAAATACCGCCCGCCCCGCAACGGTCCGCGTTAGCCTCCACGGTAGATCCAACACAGGGCACGACTGCGATATATGGCTCAACGATAAAATCAGACTTGAAGAAGCACAATGGACCGGTGAAACCGAATATCAACTTCAGAACCAAGAACTTCCTCAATCCTTCCTTCAGGATGGACGCAATGTTCTTCAGATTATGAACCCCGGAAGTCCCGAGGCACTTATTGATATTATCCTGTTGAATTGGCTCCAAGTCGACTATTGGCGGAATTTCGACGCAAAATCGGATGTCCTGCCTTTTGCAATCACGCCGTTCCCGGACGAAACGGGTGCTGTAAATCCGAATTTCGAGGTTATCTTAAAGAACTTCTCTACCCCCGATGTCGAAATTTATGGGATCGACGGTACCCGCTATGATGGATTATCGGCTCTTGTAGATGAAGATGCCCCTGGTACTTATAGAATCATCTTCCGCGCCACGCAAATCCGTCCTAAAGACGAGAAGGACCCCGCTATCCAATACATCGCCCTCACTCGGAACCAATTCCGAAAACCGAAAATTTCGGTGGATGCCCGATCCGATTTACGCAGTATTCAGAACGCGGCAGATTACATCATCATCACACACACCGACTTTATCCACGATGTTCAGCCACTTGCCGACTTTCGCAGCCAACAGGGGATGCGTACCAAAGTTGTTGATGTCCAAGATATCTATGACGAATTTAATCATGGCATCCTCAATCCGAACGCCATTCGTGAGTTTCTTAAGTACGCTTACGCCAACTGGCAGCCTCCCGCTCCAACGTATGTGCTTCTTGTAGGCGACACGCATATCGATATAAAAAATAACACCAATTTTGTGCCAACAATACGTGTGCAAATCCCAGGCTACGGATCCAGTGCGAGTGATCATCAGTTCGTCACATTTCGTGGTGAAGACAATTTTCCAGATATGCTCATCGGGAGGATGCCTGCGAATAATCGCGTCGATGCCCGCATATTCGTTGAACGCACCATTAAACATGAAACCAGTTCACCGGCAGGTCCCTGGCATAAACGGTTGCTGATGCTTGCAGGTTCGGATGACACATTCCATTCTCAGATTGATCGACTCATCTCGCACAATCAACTCAGGAACAGGTATGAGACCGAACGCATCTATGCACCGTATAAAGATGAACTGGATCTGAGCATTGACGAAAGTGTTACTACGCCTATCGCCAGACAGGTTATCGACGGCTTCAACAACGGTGCAAGTCTTATCAACTATATTGGTCACGGCGGTGGCGGTATCTGGTCAGACAGCCGCATGCTTGACTTTGAGGACCCTGAACAAAATTTAACCAATATTTCACAACTTCCATTAGTCATCAGCATGACCTGCTACACCGGTGCCTTTGACGGCACCAAAAACAGTCTTGCTGAAGAACTCCTCCGCTCGGAAAATGGGGGTGCTATCGCTGTCATTGGAGCTACCAGTATCGGACTCTTAGATGGTGACTACATTCTCAACCGCGAAATTTTCGATGTTCTTTTCAAAGGGCATACCCAGAATATTGGTGCTATCTTCGCCCAAGCCAAAACCCAATTTCTCATAAACACCCCCGGATTTCTCGATTTGACCGAAGTCTTCACCCTCTTTGGCGATCCGGCGACACAGTTGAAAATACCAAACAATCAAATGGAGGTGGTAATAGATTTCGGCAGTTCATCTACTGAAAGTACTTTCAAAGAGAACCTCCTCACTGTCTCTGGAATACTACCCGACCGGAGTTTTAGCGGGGATGCTGAAATTAGTGTCGTCCCAACAACCGAAACTGGCAACGATATACCGCCGGAAAAAGAGACAGTCTCTGTCGTTAACGGACGGTTCACGACGCAAATACAACTCCCAACGGATCCCGAATTTGATACGGGCAGTGTGCAAGCCTACGCATGGAATTCAGACGCTGATGCGATCGGGTATGCCACCTATAACGCCCTATCACAATACGTTGATAACGTGCGCCTTACGCCATTTCCCGTTCAACCGAACCAACCCGCCTATCTTTACACAAGCGTAGTTAACGAAAGTGCTATTGACGAAATGACCCTTTTTTGGAGTTGGGATGGTAGAGAATTTTTTGCAATTCCTGTAGTCCCTCATAGCGGCACCACCTATAGAAGCGAGCGACCTATCCCCGGACATCCTGATGGCGATATTATCGATTATTACTTTGAAGTGAAATTAAAAGCCGGACGTGTCCTACGAACAGAGACTGTTACTTATGATGTTGGATATGTTGAACCTGAAGTGGATCTTGTCCTTTTGGAGCAGACGATTACATGGGGCACCACACCGCCCTTTACGCTCTCAGCACAAATTCGCAATCAAGGAACCAAAACAGCCCGAAATGTCACTGTCCACTTTTTTCAGAAAACGGTAGACACCGAAACTGAGAATTCTGGCACAAATATCGCGGCTGTCCCTACGCTTTCAGAACTACAGAACACCCCGCCGATTGAAGGTGTTCAGATAATTTCCGAAATCCCACCTGACGCCCAAATCACCGTGAGCGTGCCGTGGGAACCGTTGCCGGGAAACTATCTTATCACAGTTTATGTCGATATGCCTTCTGCCGAATTGCCAAAAGGAAGTATCATTGAAAGACTGGAAAGAAATAACATAGGAGATCGGCAGTTTGTTGGTAACCGTATCGTTCTGACGCCTGAAACACCCAACCCGTCCATTCAGAGTAAAGATGGTAGTTTCCGAGTCGCTATTCCGTCAGAAAGCCTTCAAACGACTATGGTGCTGACCTATACTGAAGCGGCACTTACTATCACCAATCAACCCGATATTGTAAAGGCAACCCCTGCATCGGCTCTCGCCTATCAACTTGATTTGAGCGAACAGACTGAGTTAACAGCAACGGCTACTTTCTTAAAAGCGGGGAGCGACGATCCGCATATCTACCGACGCGATGACAACGGGAATTGGATTTTAGTTGGAAACCAAGAAACAACGAATGAAGAGACGATCTCAGCAGAAGTGAAACTCCCTGGGACATTCGCACTATTATCTCACAGCGATACAAGTCTACCCGTGCTTGAGTTAACCTTTGAACATCAAGGCTTCGTTGATGGTGATTATATTTCTGACACCCCAACCATTTCAGCACGGATTGAGGATGCCAACGGTATTGACTCACGTCCGGCGCACATAATCCTCACCCAAAACGGGCAGCGGGTACCGGAGGACGAATATGTGATTACGGCATCACCTACCAACAGCAACCTGATGCTTATAACCTATACGCCTGTCTTGGAACCCGGCGAGTACCGTATTCGGTTGCAGGCACAAGACGCAAACGGCAACGCATCAGACGCGACGCAGACCGCGACCGTCGCAGGCGAATTTGAGATCAAAAATATCGCCAATTTCCCGAATCCTTTCGTCCCCGGAGACGGAACGCATTTTGCCTACTACCTCACCAAGGGGGCTGACAAAGTCAGTTTGAAAATCTATACGATAACCGGTCGCCTGATCCTCGCCGTTGATACGCTTGACGCATCTGTTTCTTTCAATGAGTTTCACTACGATGGCTACGATGCCGACGGTGAACCGCTTGCGAACGGTGTCTACCTCTACAAGTTCACCGCCCAATTCACCAACGCTCAAGGCAATACAGTCCGCAAACAGAAGTTCGGAAAAATAGCGGTGCGGAAATAGTTACCAGTTGTCAGTCCTCAGTACGATTTTTCTGCGAAAAATCTTTCAGTTGTCAGAAAGAGAGTTGGAATACTCCCAAAACCTCTTAACTGACAACTCTCACTGCGAGGCAAACTGATAACTGATAACTATTTCCTCTGATAACTAATTACGCAGGAGCACTTCAATAATCCTGTCAAAAGGCTGATCTGGAAATAGAGATGCAAGTTTCTGCGTATACGTCAGCGGTGTGAGTTCCAAAATCTCACCGTCTATATCCACCCTATAGTTCCGATGCACATCTACTCCTGCTTCAAGGAGTGCTTCAACGACCGCCAAGCACTCGTCAAGTGCTTCTGCCGCCTCTCTTAGACCATACCACGTCCCTATCGCCACAAGAAGCGGAGACATCTCATAGGTGTGAGAGACTGTTTCGGTCGCGAGTGTTTTTGTGCCTGGTAAGAAAAGCGGAGACATCTCACAAGTATGCGCGCCATCGTCACCCAATTTCAGATTCTGCACGACATCGTAGCGAGACTTCGCTTTAAGGGATGCGCTCGGATCGGCACCGTATTTGAGTAAGAGTCGTACCTTTTCGGGTTGATAGACCTCACACGCAAAAACAAGCGCATTTGTTATAACTGAAGCAGCGGGTTTAGTGGTTTCAAGCAGTTTCTCCGTTACGTCCAAAGCAAAGGTCTGTGTCAACGCAGATGCTAAATCCTTCTCAATGTCTATCTCATTGGCTGCTGCGACAGTAAATAAAAGCCCAAGGATAAATTCGCGCCCATAAGCCGCCGCGATTTCGATAGGTCGAAATTTAATCTGATTACCACAAACGAATTGCTGCTCAAGTAATTGTGGATTGGCCGCAACGTACGCGCCAGCCTGCCCCAAATCGTCCATTGCAAGTGCTGCCCCTAAATCAGGGACTGCCCCGTTTTCAACCAAGAGATCGTAGAGAGGTTTTCGCGGCTCGGCATCAAATGCAGAGTGATGCCACGGTTTTACGAGTAAATCCATCGGTGCTTTGCCTTCCGCCTGCCCTTCCGTTACCAACGTCGGGTCCGCTTCAATCAGGATTTTGGCGATCTCTATCCGATTGCACCCTGCGGCAATTGCGAGCAGGCTTATGCCGCTCCATTGCCTTGATATGTCAAAACGTTGTTTAAGCACCTCTGGGGTGTTACAGATAGATGTCTCAACATATTCACGGTCATCCATGAGAACCGCCGCGACGACATTCGTTGCCGCCCCGTGTTCCCTGAAGAGGTCATAGAGTTGCCGTATCGACCTGTACCATCGTTCTTTACCGAAATTTATCAGCCCTCTCGAGGCGAGTGCTTCGATAGGCGTTCGTCCGTCCTCATCTCTCGCAGAGACAAGTGCCGGGTCAGCGGTTAGCAGTTCTTCCACCTGTTGAATATCCGTCTGTGTGAGATCCGGGGTGCGGAGTATCTGGAACAAGAGGTCTTTAGCTGGCACTGTTTCTGTATTCCGTTCCTGACGTAGCACCGCCTCCTTTAACTGCGTCCAACTCGCGAACCCATATTCACGGGCAATAACAAGTTGTGCGTCCTGCAGACCGAATGCAGCGTTTTGAATCTCTACATCTGTGGCATCGGAGAGTTTTGGGAAGAATGCGCGAATACGCTGGCACGCGTCAAGCGCGCCTTCCTGATGTGCCTTAAGCAGCTGTTTCGCTTGAGACTTAAGGTGTTCAAGACTTGGATTAGGGGGAAATTGTTTCTGTTGCATGAGAATCTCCTCTCGTCATACCTGTTGTCCGCATCTACAGGCAAAGAAAGAAGATTACAGTGAGAAAAAAAAACATGGAAGGATAGACACCGCATTCCCCATACTTCCTTTTTCTTTCCGCCTTCCGCAGATACATTTCTATTTCTGTATTAACATCTTACGTGTAGCCGTGAAGTCACCTGCGGCCAGCGTATAGAAATAGAGTCCACTCGCGACTTTTTCACCGAGTTGGTTTTTTCCATCCCAATAGGCTGCGCGTCCACGACTCTGATAAACCCCGGCAGGCTGATGTCCCAACGTCAATGCCCGAACCAATACGCCGCGGACATCGTAGATCGTCAAGGTTACATTTGCAGCTTGTGCCAAGTGATACGGTATCCATGTTTCAGGATTGAACGGATTGGGAAAGTTTGGTAAAAGGGCAGTCTCTTTCGGTGTCAATGCCACGAGGAGTTGTTGTAAAAATCGGATACCGCGTTGTGAATGCATATCTGTGAGGTTCAACCGCTGAGCAGCGGATAGCCACTGTTTGACATCTGTAGCAGTGAGCATTTCTAAGATTTGAGGATGTACAGAGGGTGAAGCACTTGTGCCTAAGGCACCAGCGACCAAGACGAGATCAGCGATGTTGACCACACCATCACTATTGACATCTGCAGCATTTTGTCCTGTCTGTCCGAGATTTGAAGCAACTAATACCAAATCGGCAATGTTTACAGTGCCATCACCGTTCACATCGCCTATAAGTTTAGTGGGTTCGGTTATTTGAGAATTTTCAACCTGAGGCGCAAACGTCTCACCTGTGCTGTTGGACAAAAGGACATCAGATAACGTCAAAGTAGATGCCTGCACTGCGATAACTTCAAAGGTGAGCGTAGCGAGGGTGCCGTTACCCTTGCTTTCGCCTGCAAGAGATGCGGCGTTCAGTTTCACAAGATTCCCTTCCAAAATCGGAGGGACAAAGAATGCGCCATCGGGCAGATAATCACTGTTACTACTTTCCACATAACGGAGAGCGGTGTCGTCGAACTGCACGGTTGCTTGGTAGCCTGCAACATTTTTACCGTTAGTAATTTTTATCGACAACTTGAGCAGTTGACCAATATTGGGGGATGGCACACTCATAGGCAAAAGACTCACCGTATCTGATCGATCTCCTGTATCGTTATCAGTGTTATTTTTTTTAACAGTGCCATCGCCATTAACATCCTCAGGGGATCCTGAATCTTCGATAGCTGCTGATTGTGTCGTTTGTAAGAACGTTGCAACGCTTGTTTTCATTATCAAATTGATTTCATCTTTGTTCAATGCCTTGGAGAAGATGACGTAATCGTCTATTAAACCGACAAAGTTTTCCCAAGAGGTGAACCTACTACCAATGAGGTAAGCGGTGTTCCCGCCATCCGTTTCTTGAAAATCTGTCTCAGCGACTTTCTCTCCATCAACATAGATCCTAAATTTATCACCATCGTTTGTGACGGCTACATGGACCCAAGTATCGGCTTCAAAGAGACCGGGATCGGTCTCACAGAGATCTCCGTATGACCATTCGCCATCGATTCGTCCACGCCAAGAGATGATGCCTTTGTCTTCAATAATGAATAAGGTGTTAGTGCCGCTTTCCACCGCCACCGGTAAACTCCGCCAAACGTGTCCGTAAGCAGTTCCAGTTTTCGGATAAACCCAAACAGCAAGTGTGAATGGGTCCGCTTTGAAAAGGTCGCCGTGGAGTGAGTCGGAGGCATCCATTTTGACATAGACCCCGTTATTGAGTGCTATCGCATCTCCAAATTTGCCTTCAACATAGTTGGTTGTGCCTATTATTTGACCGTGGTTGCCATTTCCAGAAGCATCTTCTGAGCTCCTGTCAAAGGGGTAGTATGCCACCAAATCTGGGACAGCGTTGACATCCGCATCTATATCTTCATTAGAGTCTTGAGAATCTTCCTGAATAAACAGCCTGCCATCTTCATTAAGGAATGTAGCATCCTTACGACTTAGGGCATAATTCTTCAGATGTTCTTTAACTCCCGAAATTATATGTAGAGGTGCATACATTATACCTATACGATTACCAATTAAACGAGTTGGAGCGTGTTCAAATAAACTAAAAGAATGTCCAAGCTCATGTGCCAATAATACTTCTAAAAGCCGATCATTATTAGCTGGAATAACTATCATGCTATTACAATCTTTTAAATCAGCGGGTAAAACACATAATGGCTTTGATACAGCTGATGCCCCTGGTTCAACACCTCCTGTTGCTCCACCCAAAAATACAACATATATCTGGTTCTGTAAACCCCATTCTATAAGAGATATTTCTCTATGAATTTGAACAGAAGTATACTGGCTTAGTTTTAACTTAGCATCTATCACCACGATATCAGGATCAAAATCAAAGGTTTTTCGACCAAAGCCGTGTTTATCCATTTCTGATGCAAAAAAAGATTGAACCTCTACCATCGCCTCACGGAGTCTATCAATCTCATCTTCGCTCGGCATTTGAACATCAGATGGCTTGAAATAGATAACCTCGATAGGCGGTTCTGCATAAGCAAATAGTGAAAGACTTAACAAAAGCCACACTAAGAATAAAATCGTCCTTTTTTCATCGGTAAATCTAATTGTCGTAGCCACTTTGACCTCCTTTTTTTTGGGGTAATATGCGAAGCGGACGGGTCGAAAAGAATCCAAAACAACCCGCCCGCCAATATAGTTAAGAGATGATGGTATATGCTTACCTATACGATCTCAAGCTTTGTTTTTGAGTCGTTCAACAAGTTGACGTAATTCTGTGGGTGTTCCAGTTGATATTCATTTTACCTTCAGGCACGCACGCGTTGTATTTCAGGCGTAAACACCTCTTTGAACGTCAGTAACGTTTTGATATGCCATGCTTTGAGGGTTTCTGATGTAGGCGCATCTGAGTTAATATTACCGGCACGCCACAAACCTACGCTCCTTTCGGTGTGATTGGAGTAGCTCATAGTGAGTCACCGCACTTTGGGATTTCACACCTCAAAGATCACGTGCCGAAACTCATAGTCGCCGATGGGGGCCTATCAAAACTTCCCATTCGTTGACCGGACCGTTAAATTCGGTCTTGTATGACCCGGCAGATGTCTCCCATCCTCGTGTCGATGTATTCTAATCTGGTGCTTACATCATCAAGCGACCTTGTGATGTCTGCAAGCGTTCCTATGATGTCTTCTAACAAGTTGATGTGCTGCTGCTGAAGTTCAATTCACAAGCTGCAACATGAGAGTGAAGGAAATTCCTTTTCTCCTACTCTAATAAAAATGACAGGACTATAGGGGTGGGTGCGCGGATAGGCGCGTCGCGAGGGAATAGAAAGGTATTTGGCAACCTTCCCTATAGGGTGCTGGTTCCCATTAATCTCACACACAAAGTGTCCGTTGTGATACAATAGAAACCAGCGCTGTCATACTCGTGTTATGGCAGTGCTGAAGCGTCGCGGGTATTCGTAGTACCTGCGGCGCACCTAATGAATTAGGAAGCTGCCCTGACGTGAACAGCACTTCATTGCTTTGAATTCACGTCAAATACATTATAGCAAAAAAAGAAAATTTTTGTCACTAATTTTTTTGGATTCCGGAGCACTCGGCATTCAGAAAACGTCCCGATCAACAGGATAGTTGTGGGAACTCTCTGCTGGCACGGTGTGTGATTTTATCCTGCAAGTGTATCATCAGAAACGCCCTCACTCAGCGTTAGGGTATTTGACACCTCTCGAATTTCAACGACAAAACTTGTCTTAACTTTGCTAATTTTTGGTCTGAATAAACGTTGGCACTTCACAGCAATCTACGAACACCTTGAGGCTATAGGGGAACAAATAGAATTGGGGAAAATAAAAGCAAAAGGCAAAGGACTCTTCAATAGGGACGATCAAGGTGAAGATTGGTGGAATCTCAGAGTTTGTGCTTATTACACCGAATTTAATAAAGAAAAGATTGTTTGGGGAAACATCGCATATCACAGCACCTTTTGTTATGCGGCTCAAGGAGAATTCATTACTGCACCTGCAAATCTATTAACCTCATCATCAAACGATATTAAGTATCTATTGGGATGTATGAACTCGAAAATCTTCAATTGGGAGTTTGTGAATTTAGGAATCCCATTAGGTTATGCTTTTGAATGGAAAAAGCAGTACGTTGAGTTGATACATGTTCCATCCATCACCGACGAAAATCTCGAAATTGCAGAACAAATTGAAGGTATAGTCGTGCAGATTCTCACCGCCAAGAAAGCGGATCCCGAGACTGATACGACTGCTTTTGAGAATGAGATTGACAAGTTGGTATACACTTTATACGATTTAACCCCTAAAGAAATAGCGATTGTTGAGGTAGCAGCAGAGTAAATTGTCTGAATCGCGGATTATCGCGGATTACACGGATTACACGGATTACGCTCCAGCGGAGCGGTATGTAACGCTTGAAATTGATTTGATGTCGGATATCCAGAGCCATTCAGTTTTCATAATGTACTTTTTTCATGAGTTGAAGAGCTTGCCAA
>JAPOZO010000065.1 GCA_026706025.1 Candidatus Poribacteria bacterium | reverse complement strand
TCAAGTATCGCGCCTTGGGTATTCATGAGAATGACAGGACTGTCTCCACCTTTTTTGGAAATAAAAGAGAGGGTGTCCGCCTCATCTGCCCAGCCACCGTGGACGAACAGACTGATACTTAGCAATAACACCATTCCTAATATCACATAAGTTCGCGTGCGTTTCATACGCATAAATTCCTCCTATAATGCAGTACCTACTTGACAGTATTTTCGGATTGCTTGAGTCTACTCCATAACGTTATCTGCTTCTCTGCACTTGCGGATACAGAGAGCAACTGTTTTGGCACCCACTGAAGAGACTTTTTTGGTAATCCTCTTGTTGCCTCAATCGGTTTCCCACCCGCACCGTCTGTCGTATTGACAACACTGACGACCCCATTAGTCATAATCTGATTTGCCCATGCACCTTCGAATGGGATCGGACCCACGATATAGGCGATCCATTTCCCACTCGGCGACCACACAGGGTCCCAAATGAGTACCGGTTGGTCCGACCACGTGAGTTGGTGCCGGTTTTTTCCGTTTATATCAATGCTAAAAACTTCCGTGCCCCCATTCGCAGCAGATGAGATAAAAGCAATCTGTTTGCCATCAGGTGACCATGAACACTCAGAGAAACGTGTAGCCCATGTGAGTTCCCGCAACCTTCTACCGCCAGCATCCATCACAAAAAGAGTGTGTTCTGCAGCAAAGGCAATCCATTGGCTGTCTGGAGACCAAGCGGGTTTGCGGCAATCTTTCTTGTTTATGAGTTGCTTCACATTCTCTCCATTGACATCCATTCTGTAGATAGTCCTGTCCCCAGCACGGTCCGAGACGAAAGCGATCCATTTCCCATTTGGAGCCCACGCAGGGCCCAAGTCCTTGTTACCATCAAAAGTCAACTGGCGGTGTGTATTTGCTGCCACATCCATCACGTAAATATCATAGTTTCCACCTTGCCAGGAATCATAAGCAATCGAACGTCCATTGGGAGACCAGGCGAAGTTAGATGGCTTTCCCGGATCGGTTGTCAACCTTTCAAGTATCGCGCCTTGGGTATTCATGAGAATGACAGGACTGTCTCCACCTTTTTCGGAAACAAAAGAGAGGATGTCCCACTCAGCTGCCCAGCCGCTGTGGACGAACAAACCATTACTTAGCAATAACACCATCCCTAATACTACATAAGATCGCAAGCGTTTCATATTCATCAAATCCCTCCTATAACGCGGCAGCTACTTGGAAGTATGCTCTGCCTGCTTGAGCACTCCCCATAACGTTGTCTGCTTCTCTACACTTGGCGATACAGAGAGCAACTGTTTTGGCACCCACTGAAGAGACTGTTTGGGCAATCCTCTTGTTGCCTCAATCGGTTTGCTATCCGCACCGTCTATCGTATCAATAACACTGATAACCCCGTCAGCCCTAATTTGATCTACCGGTGCCCCGCCTGCTGGGATCCGCCCCAGGATATAGGCGATCCATTTTCCACTCGGCGACCACATAGGGTCGGAGATGTCTTCTCCTCGGTTCGATTGCGTCAGTTGGCGGCGGTTCTTTCCATTTACGTCAATGCTGAAAACTTCGCTACTCCCATTCGCAGCATTTGACCTAAAAGCGATTTGCTTGCCATCGGGTGACCATGAACAATTGGTGAAGCGCGTAGCCCATGCGAGTTCTCTCAACTGTCTACCGCCAGCACCCATCACGTAAAGAGTGTGTTCTGAACTAAAGGCAATCCACTGACTGTCTGGAGACCAAGCGGGACGGCGGCAACCTTCTTGCTTGGTGAGTTGCTTCATATTTTCTCCATTCGTATCCATTCTATAGATGTTCGCGCTCCCCGTACGCTCCGAGACGAAGGCGATCCATCTCCCGTTCGGAGACCATGCAGGGAACCGATCCTTGTTACCGTCAAAAGTCAACTGACGGTGTTCATCTGTTCCGACATCCATTACATAAATATCAAGGTTCCCACCGTGCCAAGACTCATAGGCAATCGAATGCCCACTGGGAGACCAAGTGAATTGGGATGGCTTTCCCGGATCGGTTGCCAATTTTTGGAGTATCTCTCCGTCGGTATTCATGAGAATGATAGGACTGTCTCCACCTTTTTCAGAATTAAAAGAAAGGACATCCCACTCAGTTTCCGCCCACCCACTACTTAGTAATAATGCCAACCCTAATATTACATAAGGTCGTATGCGTTTCACATTCATAAATTCCTCCTGTAACGCGGCAGTTACTTAGAAATATTCTCGGTCTGCTTGAGCACCCCCCAAAATGTTATCTGCTTCTCCGCACTCGGGGATACAGAGAGAAATTCCTCCGGCATCCACTGAAGATGACCAGGTACTAATCCTCTTGGCATTTCGATGGGTTCCCCACCCCCAACGTCTTCTGTATTGGCGATACAGAGGACCGCGTTAGCGGAAACTTCATCTGCCGGAATCCGCTCCCCTCCGAGCAATCTTTCGACCAATGCTTCTGGCATTTGAGTCAAAATATAGGCAATCCATTTGCCACGCGGGGACCATACCGGTGAAGTGATTAATGTCCACCCTTTATACAACCGGGTGAGTTGACGCATGTTTTTGCCATTTATGTCAATACTGAAGAGCGCAGTACCCCCGACAGCATCTCCAGGTGGAATAAAAGCGATCTCTTTACCATCCGGCGACCATGCGCAGACACTGGCAGATGTATCTGCGAGCCGCCTCAACCCTTTTCCTTCAGCACTCATGACATAAATATCGGATCCTATTTCTTCATCTTTCTTGGATGCACTAAAGGCAATCGATTGGCTGTCTGGCGACCAAGCCGGTCTTTTGCAGTCGCCCCGGCTCGTCAGCCGCTTCACATTTGCGCCATCTGCATCCATTCTGTAGATGTCCATCTCCCCGTCACGTTCGGAGATGAATGCGATCCACTTCCCATTCGGCGACCAAGCGGGCCATATATCTCGACTATCGTGGAACGTCAACTGACGTGCTACATTTGTTCTCACATCCCTCACATAAATATCAGGATCCCCATCCTGATTAGAACCGTGGGCAATCGAATGCCCATCAGGGGACCAGCTGAAGCTGCTTATACGTCCAGGACCCACCATCAATCCTTGAAGGAGTTTGCCCTGGGTATCTATGAAATGGATGGAACGCTCTCCGTTCCCTCTGGGGAGAAAAGAAATGATCTCAGCCGCTGCCGCCCACGCGCTGTTGACGAATAGGCTGCCACTTAGCAACAACGCCATCCCTAATACCACATAAAATCGCAAGCGTTTCATATACATAAATTCCTCCTGTAACACGGCGGTTACTTAGAAGTATTCTCTGTCTGCTTGAGTCTACCCCATAACGTTGTCTGCTTCTCCGTGCTCGGGGATACTGAGAAAAATGCCTCCGGGACCCAATCAAGATAAAGAGGTTTTAATCCTCGCGTCGCCTCAAGCACTCCCCCCCGCTTACTATCTACTGTGTTTACGACCCCGACGACCAAATCATCGAATACGTCTGTCAAACGATAGGCGATCCATTCCCCACTCGGCGACCACGTAAGAGACCATACCCTTTGATCGAGTTGTGTGAGTTGGCGCAAATTCTTTCCATTGACACCAATGCTGAAAATTCCGTTATTTGCGGAGAAAGCAATCTTTTCGCCATCCAGTGACCATGTGCAGTCAACGCCGTGTGCATTCCCCGTGAGCCTCTTCAATTTTTTTCCTTCAGCAGTCATCACAAAAAGGGCGGCTCTTGAAGTAAAGGCGATCCATTGACTGTCTGGAGACCAAGCGGTTTTATCGTAGCCTATCCCATCCGTCAATTTCATTAAATTTCCGCCATCTACATCCATTCTATAAAGGTTGGACGTTCCGGCGCGGTTTGAGGCGAACGAAATCCACTTCCCATTCGGAGCCCAAGCGGGCCATATATCCAAACCATCATCAAGCGTCAATCGACGGCTTGTCTGTGTTTCCACATCCATCACATAAATGTCAAAGTCAAGATTAGGTACTTGATTGTGAATGGCATGATAGGTAAATGAACGTCCATCAGGAGACCAACTCATAGACAGTTGTGTCAAGTCCGGGATAACGAGTTCTTGGAGGATCTTCCCTTGGGTATCCATAAGAATAATGGGACGCGTTCTGTCTTCTACAGAAACAAAAGAGAGGACCTCACGTTCATCCGCCCAGCCGCTGTTGGCGAATAGACGCATACTTAGCAATAATGCCATTCCTAATATCATATAAGTTCGCGTGCGCTTTATATTCATAAATTTCTCCTATAATAACCCAAGTTGCTACCTTTTTATACACATAGCACTCCGCTGGAGTGCAGGTATTTGAATATCTTGCTTTCTATAGATATATTGAAGAAACACCCAAGCAAAAACCCCCCACGGGGTGGGAAAAAAGACAAAAAACCTTTCCGAAGTAGGCAAAATCTGTTAGTAGCAACTTGGGTTATAATACAGTGGTTACTTGACAGTGTTTTCTGCTTGCTTGAGTCTACCCCATAACGTTGTCTGCTTCTCCGTGCTCGGGGATACTGAGAAAAATGCCTCCGGGACCCACGCAGGATCACGATCTTTTCCCGCATCCACTGTGATTTGGCGAGGTCTACCGCCGTCAGCACTGACGATATAAATGTTTTGATCCAACTCCTTCGGGTTGCCCCACTGCTTTTCAGGTTCCATATCGTAGGCAATCCAATCACCATCGGGTGACCACGTTGGGTGCCGACTCCAAATGCCCATAGGTGTCACGCGGCGCACATCTTTCTGACGCATATCCATAACGTAGATACCAATGCCCGCAAAACTTGAAGAATAAGCCAGCTGTTTCCCATCAGGCGACCAGCTCGGAGATACTCCGCCTGCCTCTACCTGTTTAACGCGCTCGAGATGTTTTCCGTCGGCATTCATCACATAGATACCCATACTTCCATCGCGATAGGAAGAGAAGGCAAGCTGCTTCCCATCTGGCGACCACGCCGGTGCCGAATCGTATGCTTTATGTTTAGTGAGTCGTTGTAGGTTTCTACCATTGACACCTATTTTGTAGATATCATAGTTTTCTCTGCTCTCTCTGTCCGACGTGAATACGATCCAGTTTCCATCAGGCGACCAGTCCGGTTGGGCCGCCTCCTCTGGATGATTTGTCAATCGTCGAGTTGCTATCCCATCGACATCCATAATGTAGATCTCGCGGTGTCCATCGCGGTTCGACACAAAAGCGAAAGAACGTCCGTCGGGTGACCATGTTACGTCACCGTCATAAGCGGGGTGATTCGTCAAGTTGCGTAGATTGTTTCCAAATATATCCATGACATAAATGTCATAGTTCCCTGATCGGTTGGAACTAAAGGAGATATACGTATCCGCCGAAGCATTTATGCTCAAAAGAAATAGACTCCACAAGAATGTTATCCCAAAGGCTGTATAGGTCCGTTTTATTTTCATTTTTATATCCTCCAAGCAATTCAGTATGGAAATAGTTGGGTACTTGACACATGTCAATTTAAAAAAAGCATTGTAGGTTGGGTTGAACGAAACTAAGAAGATAGATATGATACGTCAAATACTCTCAAATCCGACACGTCATTGTCCGCAATCAAGAACGCAGTGAAACCCAACTTCATATTAGCATAACTTTGGAAACTTGCAAACAAAAACGTTGGGTTTCTCTCTGTCTCTATTTGATACAACGTGTGTGAAAAAGGGTCACTTTTCTATGATTTTTTTACCGTCCTGATGCAATCCGTTCAATCTTGATTCAATACTACGACCCACAAGGCTATTTTCTTAAATTGACACCTATGGTTGCTGCTTCGCCGTGTATCTAAAATTTCTTCAACTGTCCCCACGTCGTCGCCAGTTTTGCTTGGGGCGTTACGGCGAAATCACCGCTATTGGGAACGCTCTCACCCGTGACAGTGATGTTATCAAAGATTGCCGTGTAGTTCCAAAGCCCAAAACCGACACCCCCAGTTTGAAAATCAGGAAAATCAGCAAAGACATCAATCCCCTTGAAGATTTGAAGTTGCGTCGGTGCCATAACCTGCTCATCATTAATCCAGAAGGTAAAAATATCGCCTTCAACGCTTAACTTCAGATGGTACCATCTGTTTAATCTTAAAAGTGGGTGCAGTTCAGAGATAAGGATGGCATGTGCACGTAGCGGTTTCAAACCGGTAGCGTAACACCCTATTCGTTCCTCTTGAACCGGAGGATCATCACCCCTTATAATCACCGGATCAAAAATACTGCAGTAAACTAACCAAGTTCCGTCAACCCGCACAGCGATTGAGATACCGCCAATACCGTGTTTTTTTAGGGGTTTGACATCAAGTTCCATAGTGTAGTCTTCCCACGTGCTATCCCCAGTTGTCAGTAAATGCGTATACGCTTCACGACTTTCTGCGTGCAGTTCATCATCAACAATCTCCCAGACAGCGGGTCCTTTATCCACCCAAATTTCCTGCCATCCCTCCAACGCTTTGCCATCAAAGGTTTCCAAAAAGGTGCCTGCCCACACAGAGAAGGTGAGAAAGAAAAGGATCGCTACAATCATCACAGATTTCATCATAATTCTTCTTTCAATGCTATCACTATTGACGTTAAAATCTTTTCAAGTTTCCCCAAGTTGTCGCAAGTTTTCCCTGAGACGTTACGGCGAACGCGCCGCTGTCGGGAATGCTATCACCTGTAACAGTAAAGTTATCAAAGCGCGCCGTACAATTTGCGAGACCGATACCGACACCCCCGGTCTGAAACTCAGGAAAGTCCTCAAAACCTTCACGGTCTCTGCGAATACGTAGTTCCGTAGGTTCCATAACCTGTTCATCATTAATCCAGAAGGTGAAGATATTGCCTTCAGCACTTAACTTTAGATGTACCCATCTGAATAATTTTAAAGGTGGATGCGGTTCCAAGAGAAGTGCCTTAACTTTTCCATCGTTCAAACTGCCAGCGTAACAATTCACCCATCCTTTTTCTGGCACATTCGCACCCGCAGGCAACACGATTACTGGCTCCATCATAATGCACTGCACTATCCATTTCTCCTGAACCCGCGCCGCAATCGAGATACGTGGGGTCCCGGGTCTTCTTTTAAGGAGCCTGACATCAAATTCGACTGTGTAATCCGTCCATGTATCATTCCCAGTTGTGAATAGACGCAGAGATATATCATCACCCGTCCCGTGGAGTCCACCCGCAACAACCTCCCAAGACCCCGGAACTCTATCCCACGGAACAACTTCGCGCCATCCGTCCAAATTACCGTCTTCAAAGGTATCCAGAAATGTGCCTGCCCACACAGAAAAGGGCAAGAAAAAAAGGAGTGCTATAATAGATACAGATTTCACAATAATTCTCCTTTCAATGCTATCGCCGTTGACACTAAAATCTTTTCAAGTGTCCCCAGGTTGTCGCCAGTTTTCCTTGAGGCGTTACGGCGAACGCGCCGCTGTCGGGAATGCTATCGCCTGTAACAGTAAAGTTATCAAAGCGCGCCGTATAATTCGAGAGACCGATACCGACACCACCGGTCTGAAACTCAGGGAAGTCCTCAAAGCCATCGCGGTTTCTAACAATACGAAGTTCCGTAGGCTCCATCACCTGTTCACCATTAATCCAGAAGGTGAAAATACTGCCTTCAACGCTTAACTTGAAATGTGCCCATCTGAATAATTTTAAAAGTGGATGCGGCTCAAAGAAAAGCAGATCGGCTTTTTCACGGTGCAAGTTGCCAGCCGAACAGAACACCCATCCTTTTTCTGGCGCATTGCCACCCCCAGGCAATACAACGACTGGTTCCATAAGACTGCACCGTACGAACCATTTCTCCTGAATTCGCGCCGCTATGGCGATCGTTGGACGCCCATGTTTTTTAAGGGGTCTGACATCAAATTCGACTGTATAATCCTTCCACGTGTCATCCCCGGTTATGAATAGACGCGGATACCCATCATCAACTGACCCGTGAAGTCCGCCAGCAATAATCTCCCAAGACCCCGGTTCCCTGTCCCACGGAACCAGTTCCCGCCATCCGTCCAAATTTCCGTCCTCAAAGGTATCCAGGAATGTGCCTGCCCAAACAGAAAGAGGCAGGAGGAAAAGGGTCACTACAATCATCACAGATTTCACAATAATTCTCCTTCCAATGCTATCACTATTGACACTAAAATCTTTTCAAGTGTCCCCAGGTTGTCGCCAATTTTGCTTGGGGCGTTACGGCGAAATCACCGCTGTTTGGAACGCTATCCCCTGTGACAGTGATGTTATCAAAAATTGCCGTATAGTTCCAGAGACCGAAACCGACACCGCCAGTCTGAAAATCGGGAAAATCCGCAAAGACATCAATCTGCTTGAAAATTAGAAGTTTCGTCGGTGCCATAATCTGCTCACCATTAAGCCAGAAGGTAAAGATATCGCCTTCAACACTTAATTTCAGATGGGACCATCTGTTTAATCTTAAAAGTGGGTGCAGTTCTTCGAAAAGGGTGGCATGTGGTGGCAGGTGCAAACCGGCAGCGTAACAACCTATTTGTCTTTCTTGAACCGGCGGATCATCCCCCCTTATAATCACCGGATCAGAAATACTGCAGTAAACTAACCAAGTTCCGTCAACTCGCACAGCGATCATGATACCGCCAATACCATGTTTTTTCAGAGGTTTGACATCAAGTTCCATCGTGTAGTCTTCCCACGTGGTGTCCCCAGTTGTCAGTAAATGAATATACGCCTCACGACTTTCTGCGTGCAGTTCACCATCAACAATCTCCCAGACAGCAGGTCCCTTAATCGCCCAAATTTGCTCCCATTCGTCCAAATCTTTGCCGTCAAAGGTTTCCAGAAATGTGCCTGCCCAAACAGATAAAGGAGATAAAAACAGGACTGTTACAATGATTAGAAATTTCATCAACATTTGTTACCTCCGTTCTACGCGAACATTTATAGGATAATCAAACCTAAAACGCATTCGCTACCAGCACAAGATCGAGGATATTGACGACACCATCCTTGTTCACATCTACGCGTCGATTGCTCGGATTCAGCGTTCCGATTTGCTGTGAGACGAGTGTGAGGTCAAGGATGTTGACGATGCCATCGCCATTTACGTCTCCAAATCTATAATTTTGTCGTTCTCTTGCGAGTTCAAATAGCTTAAAAGTTTCAGGCCGGTCTTGCTCTACCAAATCGCCTACCTCATAAATCCGAATGGTAAGTAAAACATCCCAGACTTCATATTCATGGAGAAATTCTTGGTATTCGTCAAGTGCATGATCTGGGTTGGGTATGGCACGGCCATAGGATATTGTATAGGGCGAAAACAGAAGGGAACTAACCGGATGCGGGATCTCTGTTGCTGGTATCCGAAAGCGTTTTGCGAAACTTTCATGTATAAAGGTGACATCATTGAGACCTTCACCACCGAGAACGATGCCGGGTATAGCGTCTCTGATTTCTTGATGGAGCAAGATATTACCTTCTGCGTATGTTAACCCGTCAATAAGTCCATTCTTATCGTTATAGACAGGTGAACTAATATCGAGATGAAAAGCATCAACTTGGTAGCGTTCCCACAGATTTTTTAAGATATCCACAAACATTTTTCTATAGTCAGATGAAGCCGGATTAATAAAAGCGTGACTGTCTGGATTTGTGTGACGGATTTTCCAATGCCAACCTGTTTTTTCACCCGTGTACGGGTCGCGGACTTGATATTTCTCAAATTTCGCGTAAAGCGGATGATACTCTGAAACCCCCAACATATTCACGTGCGCCATCACCTTAAAACCATAGCCGTGTGCCTCCTTGACGAAGTCAGCGAACTCCGGTTTCACCGCGTCGGGTGTATAATTCGGCAAATCCCCGTCGTGTCCGCCGTGCCGCCATTGATGCACAAATATTAATGTTTGTTCAGGATCCACGAGTTGGCTGAGCGGTGTTAAGACATTGAGGTCTATGTTTGAGTAGTAGATGACTACTTCAATATCATTGATCCATGCGGGCATCTTTGTGCGATCAGGGGGCTGCAATGCCTTCTGCATCCATTCCCTATACAGAAGTGCTGGAACTTGCCAATCGCCTTGATAGGCGTTCAACCGCCATGTGGCAGTCGTGATCTGTTTCACCTGCTCAAAAGGGGCATGGGGCACTTCCCAAAAGTTGAGCGCGAAATCATCACCACCTTCGGATTCATATTCGAGTGTTTTGAAGCGGAACTGTGTATCGTCGCTGTGGACGAAAACACCACCGCGTTGTCCTTGAAGGATAGCAAGCGGGGTCTCCCACTTACGCGGATAGTAGTATCTATCAGGATTGACAAGGATTTGACCGCCTGTAACGGGCGCGATGACATCCACAACTGTCTCTGAAAGATTTGCGAACCCCCACATAACCCGTTCAATACCACCGGTTTCTGAAACAGCTTTTTGCCGAATAAGAAGATCGCTTGTTTCTGCGTCTATACTGATAAACAGATGGAGTTCCACGTTATTGTCAGTTGGTACACTCCAAGTATCGCGGTAGATCAGTTGACATTCAAGGGGTGAGAGTCTTTTTATCTCTGGTGTAATCTCGTGTATGGTTAGACTGCGTCCGGCTTTCATCCGTGTGAGTGCTTCGCTTTCGCCTTGCGTATAGGTTTCGTTGGTGAGTTTGTTGTGAAAGTCCGTCAGCACACCATTTTCAAAACGTGCCAAATAGCGGTCCGTCTCCGCGAGGACATTGCCTGCTTCATCAACCATCAAAGTGTTTGCAAAAGCAACCGTAACGAAAACAAACTGACATATCAGGATATACGCACATTTCGCACAGAAATGTTTCATAACTTCATCTTCTTTCTATAGTAAAACCTATAATTAATTGGGCACTCTCAAACAGTCTGAATACCTATAACAGGCATTCAGACTGGCACAAACTAACAGTTTATGCTACGAATATGTCTACTTATTTTTAGGGTTCACTATAAATAGATTTGTGTTATTTCGTGTTTTCTATTCAAAAGCATTTGCAACCATCACCAAGTCCTGAATATTAACAATGCCATCACCATTCAGATCCGGTGCCGCTTCCCCAAACGCATTTGCCACAATCGTAGCACGCCATTTTTGTCGTTCTGTTGTTTTGTTTTCGGTTTAAAAACCATGTTAGCACCCTCTTGACGAGACCTTCATCTTCAATTCAAAGCGTTTGTAACTATCACAAGGTCCAAGATATTCACAACACCATCAAAGTTCAAATCAAATTTCAAATCGGAATCTATTGAACTACCAAAAGCGTTTGCGACGATCACAAGGTCCAAAATGTTCACAACACCATCAAAGTTCAAATCCTCACGAGGCGTATTCACCATCTGTTCTAATGCTTCCCAAAACTCAACATTTGAAGAGGTGCGATGCAGGATAGAAATCGCTTGTTCTATTTCCAGATGATGCTCGAAATAATACCGGATTGTCGGAATCACCGCCACCTGTTTATACGTCTTAATATGTGCATTCAATATTTCCAGTTCTTGTGGTTTATATCTGTCCCCCAAATATGCGAAGGTGCCGCTATAAGCAAGGGACCACTGCGAAAATAAGAAATCAGTTATCGGGTGCGGATCTCCATAATCCAAATTGTCCCCGGTCCCATAAAAAGCGACATACGGAGCTGTCACCGCGTGAATAAATTCGCCAGAAAAAACAATACCTGGCATCGCTTCAATAAGTTCTTCATGTAAAAGCATATTTCCTTGAATAGGCGTCAATCCATCAATTTTAGCGTGATTTCTGATAAGCCCGTTAGCGTCAAGATGGAAGGCATCAATGTTATATGTCTCTTGCACGTTTTTCAATAATTGCACGTAATATTCTCTATAACTTGAAGCTGCAGGATTTATGTAAGCGGGGCCTCCCAACTCGAATTCCCATCCCTGTATGTTTCCATCGCTATCTCGATAGAAATAGGGTTCCCACTCAGCGTAACGCGGGTGGTCTTGATCAACAAACGGAAAACCTTCATAGACCATTACCCTAAACCCGCGAGCCTTTGCCTCAGATACAAACGCCCCGAAGTGTTCCTGTCTCCAACCGCCACGACAGTAAATTAACACATTTGGCGGGTTGATCTGTCGTGGTAAAAAATCTAACATTCTAATGTAGTTACGATTCAGTGAACAGTACATAACAACAAGTTGAATATCTTTAACCCACGCAGGCGGACGCGCGACACGCGACGCATTTCGTTGTACCATCCCTTGACGATACCTTTCCGCAGGCACCTGCCAATCGCCCCTATATGTATTAAACCTCCAAATCGCGGAAGTAATATGTTGATGCTCTTCAAAAGGAAGAAAATTGTGTGTGTTAAAAGCAATAGCGAAGAGATTTGGCTTTTTTCTCTCTGGCCAATGACCGAGTGCTTGAAATTGATCTGTTTCATCCTCACTCATCACAAAACATCCCCCCAATGTTCCTTGCACGACGGCAAGAGGGGCTTCCCATAAACCCGGATACGTCCAATACAAATCCATTGTGTGTTGTTCATGCATTATGTTCCCGCTGCGCCCTGGCACAATCGGAGATACCTGATCATAATCTAAATTTCCGATACCCCATCCGATAGTGGAAATCCCTGTTTGATCAGAAAAACCCTCCTGTCTAATTATTAGATCGCCAGTGAGCACATCAATAGCCACCCACATAATAAGTGTGCTCTGATGCCACCGAGCCGTCAGTTTCGCTGTTAAGGGTGAAATCTTTTCAACTTCCAAGGCATCAGCACCACCTATTTCCCACTCAGGTGCCACGTAATCTTCACGGTCTATTTCTGATTCATCGAACCGGGGCCCACGCATCCCTGAAAGTGTTGCATCGTGCCTTCCTGAAACTGTATAAGTTTCTTTCGTGAGTTTGTTATGCACGTGTATGACGCTACCATTTCTAAACCGCACCTGATAGCGATCCGTCTCAGCGACAATTTCACCATCTTCACCGAGCGTCAAAGTGTTCGCTAACGCAGCAGCGATTAAAACAAACTGCAATATCACGATATACGCACATTTAGCACAGAAATGTTTCATAACTTCATCTTCTTTCTAAATAGACTTGTGTTATTTCGTGTTTTCTATTCAAAAGCATTTGCCACAATCACCAAGTCCTGTATATTGACAACGCCATCTCCATTCAGATCGGGTCCAGTGGAATCACCTAACGCGTTCGCAACAATCACCAAATCCTGTATATTCACCACCCCATCACCATTAACATCCGCCGTAGGAGGGGCTTCCGCCTTCAAATAAATCTCGCCATCCAAATCAGCCAACGTATGCCGGCGTTTACCTTTTACACCGCTCGACCAGCCAGAGACCTCCTGCGGAAGTTCAATCTCCTGTGCTGTGCCGGACCGGTTATAGACCGCCCATCCGTTAGTGAACTCCCGGATGAAGAGTCCCTCGATTTCTTCACCTTTGGGGGTCTCGTAGAGAACGCCTTGGGTTTCATTACCGCCGACAGTACTACCGAGAGGCGCATCGAAGAACGGATACCAGAAGGACAGGGGGTTCTCTGGTTTACTATGAGTTAAAATATAGCCGTTAGAATGTGTGAGACTTAGGGTTGTGGCGGCGCGTGCCAATCGGCGATTAGCTGGAGAGTCCCAGGGTTCGCTGATATTTATCGCAACCTCCAAACAATTGACTTGCGGGTATTTGAGGTTTTCTTCATACCAGGACAACGCTTCCTCAAGTTCAATAAGCCTTTCGCGAGGATAGGCTGCATCCCACGTTTCCATGAACGCACCATTGACATACGGTGCGGAACGTGGAATTTTCTCAGTGCGCGTATTGACAACAATGAGAAAATCGTCGCCGACGGCTTCACGGATACGTTTGACCAGTGAAACAAGTGCCTCCACACGATTGCCGTGATACAGATGTGCTATTCCCCCCGGCCCCGGTGCAGCTTCTGCTCTTTCACTCCACAGATCCATGAAAATACCGTCGAAGATACCGCACTTGGAAACCGCAACGGCTTGTTCGATCATATGTTCTTGCACTTCGGGATATGTGTAGTCTATAAGCAATTCAGCCCAAGGTTCATCTCTAATTCTATTTCCATTCCTATCTCTGAGCCAATACGGCCAGTCCTCTGGATACTCTTCCGGACGCGCACCATAATAGTAAATAGGTATGAGAAATATAAAGTCTGGGTTTAGAGCCTGTATTTGGCTTTTTTCATACAAGACATGTTCTACTTCTCCATCAACCAACTTGGGGCCTTCCGGTGTAATCTTTTCAAAACTGAGACTCCGGAAACTACTCTGCCAAACCAGGTCTCGGTATGATAGTACCTTTTTATAATATGACCATTCCCATTCGTTACCGGGTGGTGGGATATTATGGAAAACATGATCCCACACACCAAACACAGAAGGATACGACCGACTGACGAGACGTTCTACAACGCTGTTTCTGTTGATCTCACAGACTTCTTTTTCAGCAGGAATGCCTGTCGTGACGCATAGCAAAAATACTATCAGAAAGCGTTTCATCCCGTTCTCCTAATGGTGTCAGAGTCAATATTACGCCTGAGGTTATTCGGATTTTCTATAGACATAACACCCCTACGGGGTGAGGAAAATATGTGAAAACTTTTTCAAACTTCTATAACTCATTAGATTTTCTCTATTTACGAGATAAGTTATTTCCCGCTTCCGCAAGCGGGATCTGGAACATCCCGTGATGTCTGGTAACAATATAAAGTTTGTCGTTCTTAACAGCGAGAGATAAGACCCTATCTGGCACGTTTGGATAAATCTGTTCTGATTGTTTACGGTCATCCAGACGATAGACACCGGCATCACCAGCACCATAAACACTGGTGCCATTCACGGCGAACCTGTCTATAACGATACGCCCGCCCGCGGTATCGGTCAGGACACGCCAGTATGTGCCGGTTTGTGAAGTGAGAATACCACTATCCGTCGCGACGTAAGCCGTTGAATCGACAAAGATGATCTCCTTGAACTGGGTAAAACGCAGGGGTAGGCTGGTTGTAATGTCGCGCCAACTGTTTCCGCCATCAAGCGATTGGAATAGCCTACCGTCTCGCTTACCGACGTAGACGGTTTCCGCTGAGACCGCTAATTTGAACCCATTTTTTGAACCGTCATCAGACCGTTTTCCAGTATCTATTAAACCGGTATTTTTCCATTCGGAGTCGCCCAGTTTCCATTTGAAGAGTTTTCGCTTGTATTCCACATAGAATGTATCACCGCTGACTGCAAACGCGCCTGTTCTCCCATAGTTTTCATAAAAGGACAAATCACTCATCAATTTACGGTCCTTTTCAGGATCACCAGAAAAGGACATCCCCTGTGCTACCGCAATCTCTTTTAGCACCGCAGGAGACAAATTTCCCCCACCAAAATCGGGTACGCCTTGAACAGGGATAAACGTATTATCACCAGATAAATGAAAGATACGGAGGTTGTCTCGGCCGGACTCAATACCATAAAAAATGTTGTCAACACTCACAAACTTTGAATCAGGCTCAAAGTCGCTGTTAGATGGTTCTCTTTTTAATGGTTCAGATGCTCGTTCGGCGTAATCAACTGGAACGAGTGTCCAAGATTCGCCGTCATCAGCAGATTGAACTATATTGCCGTTAGCATGTACATAGAAGCTATTATTGAATACCACGAGATCTCGTGCTCCGGTGCCGACGATGCCGTCCATAAAATGATGCCACGATTCACCGCCGTCGGTCGTGCGATAGACCCCCGAGTTTCCGGATTTGTAAAAGGTATTTTCGTCGCGTGCTATATAGGCATAGAAATTCACATCCAATCCAAGATCGGTCCAAGTCACCCCGCTATCGGTTGAACGAAATAGCCTGAGACCGCGTGCTAAGACCGTTTTGCTTCCAACTGCTATGCTTATTCCCGCTGCTGATACGAAGTCGTAGCGTTCGCCTTTAGGCGTTATCTCAGTCCACGATGTTCCAAGATCGTTTGATTTGAAAATTCTGCCTGCATGTTGTGAGAGACCAAGCCGCACTCGCTCCTCAACTTTGCGACCTGTTCCGACATAGAGAGTATCTTCAAAAGCCACCAAGTCGTGTACGGCTCTGGTTGTATCCACCGGCAACTGTTCCCAAACATCTGCATTGAGTCGATAGAGCCCTCTGTCTGTTCCAGTGAAGATCGTCCCTTCAATCACAACGAGTTTGGAAATCTTTCTACCCGTCAATCCGTTGTTCACGGGTGTCCAGCGTTTTCCAGCATCGGTAGATCGGAAGATACTGTTATCCCAAAAGGCAAGATACATCGCAACACGCTCGTGTGCGCTGCGTCCATCTGCTGCATCTATTACAATGAGTTCAGCAGGGTGCCCTTCGGGTCGTGCACCTAATGCGTTCCACGTCTCGCCATCATCGGTTGAAGCCAATAGTTCATTGGCAGCGACGATATAGAGGGTGCCTGCATGCTCTGCCATAGGCATACGGAGTTGCTCAATTGAGATATCAACATTTACGGGTGTCCACACAGTCGTATCCGCTGTTAACCTGTAGAGACTTATTGACGAATTAAGGTAGAGTGTTTTGTTAGAAGTCTCAAAGATGTCAAACACGACTCCGCTTGGCGGTCCGCCCATCTGTGTCCACGGCGCAGTCGAGAATGTAGTGGGCAACTCCACCGTTGTTGGGGTTGCGACAGCAGCCTCAGAAGTTCGTAAGCCAGTTCCGATGTTTTTAGTGGCGGTAGCAGCACGCCCAATCTGATTTCGGACAGCCGGTTTGGAAAACAGATGAAGCGTGATAGGCGCGTCAACGATTTCAACCGTCGGTTCAGATTCTGCTTCAAAACTATATGGCTGCTGGAAGCGCGCGAGATACTGGTTATGTGTACCGAGCATCAAAACTATCAAAAGCACAGCCGTGCCAAAAGCCGCCCACGGTAGCAACGGTTTCCCGACCTGCGGCGGTGTTAGTTTCAGATCGGCGGCTTGCCGCATGATGCTCTCGGTTAGGTTCGTAGGTAATTGGAAACTCCCAAGCACCTCACGGACTAAGGATTCTTCGTTTTGTGCCCGTAAACGTTTTCTGGCGCGTTGAAGCCGACTCTTGATTGTGTTCGCGGATACACCTAAGAAATTGCCAATCTCCTTCGCCGTCATCTCGCCGAGATAGTGGAGCGTTACGACGGTACGTTCACTTTCGGGTAGTTTTTTCAGTAATTCCTTAACCATTTCGTAGCGATGTTCCGCTGCTTCTGTCTCTCGTTGCTCTGATACATAACGTTTATAAGAAGATTTGTCTACTTCTGCGCGGGATATTTTTTCCAGCGATAGCATTGTCGGTTTTTTATTTTTGAACCACCGAATACACATCCGATTCGTAATTACATACAACCACCCTGCAAACTGGTTCGGGTTTTGGAGTGTCGTAAGTTTTTTGTGGACTTGGAGGAAGGTATCTTGTGTAATCTCTTCAGCAACATGAAAATCGCCAACTTTCCGCCATGCGAGTGCGTGAACGCCCTTTTGGTATTTTCGGACTAAAGCCGTGAACGCCGTCTCATCACCAGCTAAAGTTCTGTAAATTAATTGAACATCATTTTCTACCATCGCGATTCTCCATTTTCAGTTCTCCCCATGTTGTGGTTAGTAACGCCGGTTGGGGCGATACCGGCAAGGTATACGCCGGATCGAACCAATCGGCTCCAAAATTCCGCTTAATACGTGTTAATTGCGTCCGAACGCCACTGTCCACATCAACTTTGAAGATTTGTAGATTCTCATTAATTTCCTGTGTATAAAGGACTTCTTCTCCATTTGGTGATAATGTGGGAGCCATTGCCCTAGGCCCCGCTTCATCAACAATTTGCCGGAGACCGGTGCCATCACGGTTGATAATGTAGATTGTCAACTTGTCCAGCCATGCGTCGGGCACATGTTCACCAACTGCAAGCGGCGGCAGCGGATTGTTATTCCAAGAAAAGGCAAGTTTGTCCCCCGCAGCAGACCAAGATGGAAAGGATTGTCCGCCCTTCTCGTTCACAGGCAGAAGATGTTCCCGTTCCCCTGTGCGGATGTTGATAAGTGCAAGTCGGCCCTCTTGACCAAGACCACCCACTGAACAAGCAATTTCTGTTCTATCTGGTGACCATGCGGGATACAGAGCATTCACGAAGGATTCCTCTTTTGGTTTACCTAAGGTGGCAATGTAGATAATGGATGCGCGAAGGTCATGAGCCTTGTGCATGTAAGCGATCTGTTTACCATCGGGTGACCACGTCGGATAGTATCTATAAACGAATTTTTTGAAGACGCGTCGGACATTAGACCCATCTGGATTCATCAGATAGAGGTCTCGGATGCCATCGCGATCGGAGACGAAAAGAATCTCCTCACCGGTCGGGGACCAAACAGCCTGAAGATCCTCTGCGCGGTGCTGTGTCAGGTTCACCTGTTCAGAACCATCTGGGTTCATCACGTAGATCTCTCGATTGCCGTCCCGTGTGGATGTAAACAGGATTTTCGGCGTTGTCGGTGCTTTGGCAAAAAGCGAACACATCGTTCCACATATCAGCATCAAAAGTGTGATAAAAAAAATCGACTTTAGTCTCATACGTATTCCTCCGATTGGCCATCTTAGGACCAATGCTTCAAAACTGTCATTAGGTCACGCGCGTCGGAATGGCGTTATCATCCAATTGTTAAAGAGACTATTTTTAACGGCAAAAGGTGCATAATTTGCTAAAAAAAATGAGATAGTCGTTATAATCCAAGAATATAACACATTTTTTCAGTATTGCGTAGAGGTATTCAGTTCTCGGTTTTTAGTTAGCGAGGTTAGATGAAGAGGTAGAACTTATAGTAAATTCCAAAAATAAATACACACTTTCACCTCCCGGTAGGTGCGGTTTTGCGGCGTACGCGAAGAAATCCGCAGAAACACCCAAGCAAAAACCCCAAGCAAAAACCCCAAATGCGACCTGCATTCCTAATCGCACCGATGCTGAGTGTATAAGTAATTACAGAATGTAATATAAACAGCGAGAAAAAAGGAACCGGAAGCCACTTCCCAAAGGGTTTTCAGGTTTCAGGGATTCTAACCTAACGTATGCAATATAGGCTTGCAAACTACGCCCTTCAGGAACTATGCTTCCGGCTTATCCAAGGAGGTTTATTTAAAATAGGCAATTTCCGTGCCAATCGGAAAGTGTCTATTTTGGACAACAAGCGCGCCAGTATTGCCCGTTTTTGAGTCATGCTATCATAAAAAAATAGACACTGTTTTTACTAACGGCAGGAGATCGAAAAAGGTTACAAAATATTAACAATTCGGAAACAATTTTGATCAGCATCGAAGAAGTCGCGATTCGGAGATCGCTTCTACAATGGCGGCAGCGTGTACTCTTTAGACAGCACTTCCTCTAACATAATAGAGTACAATTGATTCAAATCCCTGAACTTACGTCGCATATCTGTAAAGCATGAACTGTTAACAAATTCTTCCATCTCCGCATCGGTGATGTCTGGTGATATTAGATGTGGGACTTCCACCAAGCATGCGTTGACAAGTTCATCAAGCAGTGCTGAGGCGGCACCATCCCGAACCTCACCCTCTAATAACTTACCTTTATCAAAAGCGAATTCATCGGACACATCATTCAGAGAGTTTAACGCCCGAACCCCAATCAACGCGCGAACATCAACATCCACTTGCGATATTTCATTCAGGTATACCGTGACGAACTCATCAAGCGATATTGAGGATGCCCCCTCCCGGACCTTACCCTTTAACAATTTGCCTGTATCAAAAGCGGTTTCACTGGGTAGACTATTTAAAGCATGAACCCCAATTAACGACCGAACCTCAGGATCCACCTTCAATATCGCCTCTTTAACATCCGAAAGCGGCATCCCCTCAAGGATAGCTGCCAAGTCGTTAGCAGTAACAGTCGAAGGTTCTATGACATCTTGCGCTTCGATTGGGGTGCCGCAGGATGTCAAGATAAAGGATAGGATTGCGATTATACTTGCGGATGCGAGTACGATAAGTGTTAAGTTTTTCATTTTAATTCTTCCTTAAGCAATATTAAACAATAAAGTATCAATTTTTCGATTTTTCCGCAGGCCCCGAACCCGTAGGGTGTTTTTGCTTGGGTGTTTCCCCAGGGTTTCCCCGCCCGACATTGGTGGGAAATGTGCTAATTTAATATTCAAACTTGCTTAAAAGTTTAACCTTTTACGACACCGATAGGACGGAGGCGTGCGACCCGCCGCGAAAGCCCGGCTTTGTCAACGACACGGACGACTTCATCAACATCCTTGTAAGCCTCGGGCACCTCTTCTTGGAGGGTCCGTCTACCTTCGGCGCGGACGAAAATCCCTTGTGCTTCCAAATCTTTCTGGATGGAACGTCCCTTTGTCAAGGCGATCGCTTTCCGGCGTGAGAGGACTCTACCGGCACCGTGGCAGGTGGTGCCCCACGTCTCCGCCATCGCACCCGGATTGCCGACAAGCACGTAAGAGGCGGTACCCATATCGCCGGGGATTAGCACGGGCTGCCCGACTTTCTGGTATTTTTCCGGGATTTCTGGATGCCCTGCTGGGAACGCGCGCGTCGCACCTTTGCGGTGGATAAAGAGTTCACGTTCTTTGCCATCAACGGTGTGTTTCTCAAATTTTCCGATGTTATGCGCGACATCGTAGACGAGTTCTAAGCCGAGTTCGTCTTCTGTTGTGTCAAAAAATTGCATGAACGTCTGGCGGACGAGGTGCATAATACACTGTCGATTGTTCCATGCGTAGTTGGCACTACACGCCATTGCAGTGATATAGTCCTGGCCCTCTGGTGAGTTAATCGGCGCGGAGGCGAGTTGTCGGTCAGGAAGTCTGATGCCGTATCTTTCGGCAACTTTGACCCAACTCTTGACGTGTTCATCGCAGATCTGGTAACCGAAGCCGCGTGAACCGGTATGAATCATCACACAGACGTTACCTTCGCTTAACCCCATCGCATCGGCGGCTTCTCTATAAAAAATACGGTCAACGGTTTGGACTTCAAGGAAATGGTTGCCGGAGCCGAGGGTGCCGAGCTGGTTTTTACCACGTTCTAAGGCGCGTTGGCTCGCAGCGTCGGCGTTTGCCTGTTGGAGGAAACCGGTCGCTTCGGTAAAATTGAGGTCGTTTGGGTGTCCGTACTCCCGGTCAATTGCCCACTGCGCGCCTCTTTCGAGCATCCGTCGTTCTTCTTGGACGGTGAGCCGAATTGCGCCGCTGGAGCCGACACCGCACGGGACGTTCTCGAACAACCTGCCGATGAGTGCTTTCCGTTTTCCATCAAGCTGTGCGACATCAAGGTTCGTCCGGATGAGCCGGACCCCACAATTGATGTCGTATCCGATGCCACCGGGAGAGACGACACCATCCGCCTTCGGATCCGTGGCAGCAACACCGCCGATGACGAAGCCGTATCCCCAGTGTAAATCGGGCATCGCGAGTGAGTGTTTGACGATGCCGGGGAGATGCGCGACGTTTGCGACTTGCTGCAACGCCTCGTCGCTTTTTGCCTGTTCAAGGAGTTTCTCGTTGGCATAGACGATGCCGTCAACGCGCATGCCTTTCATATAACTTTTCGGGATACGCCACCGGTATTCATCAAGTTTTTGGAGTGTTACGCTTTGTTGTGCCATATTTTTATTCTGCGGTTTTCAGTACCCAGTTTTCAGTTATCAGTTAAGAGAGACTCTGGTTAATCAAACCGCTCTTTAACTGAGTATCGAGTCCTCTCACTGCGAGGCAAACTGAAAACTATTTCAAGATATCAAGGATTCGCTGGACAAAAGCGGCTTTGGGCATCGCGCCTACAAATTTTCCTATGACTTCGCCATCACGGAAGATAATGTAAGCCGGAATCCCCTGTCCGCCGTATTCTCTCGCTGTTTTACGATTTTTATCGACATCCAATCTTGTGATGATAAACTTTTCACGATGTTCTGATGCAACTGCATCAACGGTCGGTTTCATCGACCGGCAGAAGCCTCACCATTCCGCGCCGAGTTCAAGCATGACCGGCATGTCTGCATTCAACACAACGTCTTCAAAAGTTGCATCGGTGACTGTGATAGGTTTCCCATCGGCCGCAATGGGTTCATTAACCGGTTTAGAAGGCTCTTCGCGGGCGGGCTCTGTGTCAAACGCTACGGGGTCCATCTCCTGTTCAACGTCTTCACCGCAGCCAGCAGTGTAGATTGCAACTAAACCAATGATCAGTAAAGTGCACGTTCTAAACAATGTTTTCATGAAGTGGCTCCTTAATATTAGCAGAACATTCTGTTCCACTGTAATTGCTATTATATCATAGTTTGAAGTAGGATGCAAGCGTGGCAGATAGGTTACGGCACCGGCGCGTGCCTACTTCTATGCAAAATCTATCGTATGCCGGTAGCTCCACCGAATGCGGCTGCGACGGCGACGAGGTCTTGGATTTTGTTTTCAGCCATCAGCCATCAATAGTCAGCTGAACTATGATTTTTGCGATTTCTGTGATTGCTATGATAAGAGGGAACTGGTTACCAGTAATCGGCTATCGGTTTTCAGTTGAGGCGGGGTTACAAACCCCGCCTGTAGGGAAGAAGCCTGCCGAGTACTGATAACTGACAACTGTTAACTGCGTACTCGTTTACTTTCGTATCAGCATTTTACGGGTGGCGTTGAAGTCGCTTGCTGTGAGCGTGTAGAAATACACACCGCTTGCGACGGGTTCACCGAGCTCGTTTTTGCCGTCCCAATAGGCTGCACGGCTACGAGTTTGATAGGTGCCGATAGCCTTATGCCCTAATGACAGCGCGCGGACTAAAGTACCGTCTACCGCATGGATACGTAGCGTTACATCTGCTGGCGTTGCCAACTGATAAGGTATCCACGTCTCTGGGTTGAATGGGTTCGGGTAGTTCGCTAAGAGGGCCGTCTCTTTTGGAGCCAGTGCCAACAGCAGCTGCTCTAAGTTCGCAATTGCGCGTTGGAAAGCAAGGGATCCGTCATTCTGCGTCCGTAAGAGATTTAACATCTGCTGAAGTGTTTCAGGGGTGAAGTGCTTCGGCAGTTCAATAATGACGGGTGCCGCGGCCGCCGTTGTCTCACCGAGGTGTGTCGCAACGAGGATAAGGTCTTGGATATTAACTGACCCGTCCCCATTGACATCAAGACGCGGGTTTTCAGCTGCGTTGGTGCCGAGTGCCGTTGCTACCATGACGAGATCGGTAATGTCCGTTTTCCCATCTTTATTGACATCCCACGCTGGATACGTTTTGGCTGGTGGTTCTGATGCTACGGGAGGGGTATACAAGGCGATATCAGAGATACGGGATTTAAGGATTGTCTGCTGCTGCGATCCATCCAGATTACCGCGCCGAAGTTCAAACCCCTCACCATCTACCCAATACATTCTGCCGTTATGGAGGTCTAGGATTACATCTCCCATTGTAAAATCGGCGGTATCAAAGTTTGTGACGTTTGAGCCGTCAAGCTTCGACATACCTATACCATCAAATCCATCTGTCCAGTACATCTTACCGCTGACAACATCTAAGTCAATACCGCGTCTATCGCCGGGGTTTATGAGTAACTCAACGTTTGTCCCATCTAAGTTGGCGCGAGAAATGCTTGCATTCCCTTGCCATTGGGTCCAGTATATTTTACTACTTGCGATATCTAAGGCAATATCCAATGGGGTTCCGACGAGTAATTTTAAAACTTCTTCGGCGTTGGTTCCATCGAAGTTCGCACGAAAGATGCTGTTCGTGATACCGTTGCTCCAGTACATCTTACCGCCTGCCACATCCAAAGCGATACGCCCGCCTGAAATTTCCCATATCTTATCTTGTCTGAGATGTTCAATGTTCGTCCCATCTAAATTGGCGCGAAAGATACCGGTCTCAGCGTGTATCCAGTATATCCTATCGTTCATTGCATCCAAGGCGATACTCACGGCTTTTTGATTGATGACATCCTCAATATTGGAGCCATCCAAATCGCCGCGTTGGATTTTGTCCCCGGTTGTCCAATAGAGTTTCAGCGTTGGTGCCGCGGGCGGTGTGTCATCAACGGGTTCACCCACAGAATCGTCGGGAACAAGTGGGTCGGGGGGTGTGTCATCAACGGGCTCACCCACAAGATCATCAAGCACAATCGGATCGTCTATCGCTACGATAGGCGTGCCGCCGTATTCGTAGGGTCCAATATCCACGGTGGCACCGACGGGTCGGATAACGCCATCGAAATCGTCCGCGGGGGCGAAGACGTTCGTACCAGCATCAATAGCAGGACTCGTGGATTGTAGGTGGAAGTCGCGAGTCGTTACGGGATCGACGAGGCGCGGGTCGCCTTCAAGGTTATCCGTGGCATTGACAGCGACGAGTTCCCAGAACAGCAGATCGTTACCGAGGTTGTTTCCGGCTTGTTCAACAAAGTCTACTTTGACATTGTGAAAGAGGTTATGCGTAATGGGGAGATCAAATGTCCCTTCCGTATAGATGACAGTTTTCAGACCGGTGAAGATGTTGTTATGGAACCGACATTCGGGTGAGTTCACCCAGATCGTGTGCATACCAGATACGCCCTCGGAGAGTTCATCGGAAATCATGAACAAGTTGTTCATAAAGTGTGTAGCATGTCGTGTGACAACTGCATTACCGGTCCCACTTGAGGTGTTGTTGAAGAAAATATTGTTGACGACTTCTACCGTATTTGTAGCACTCCCTAATTCAAATCCGCCACCCCACTTGGCTGAATTGCTATCAAATATGTTACGGCTGACCTTTCCAGTTAATACTTTAATAAAAAAAGCACCGCCGGAGATCCGTATTATATTCCTCGTAAAATGATTGTCAGTGATTTCTCCTATAAGAATTTCTTTAACACAGAACCCACTACCATGAGAAGTCCCGCCACCAAGGTCAACATTGCCATCAAATGTATTATGGGTAACATTGCCGGTAAAATTCCCGGTAATGAGAAATCCACCGCCACCATCGCCTACTATCTCGTTTCTAATAAATACATTGTGGATAACGTTGCCGCCAGTGAAATTACCGATGATTCGAAACCCGCCGCCACCACCGTTGCCATAATTACCCTCAAATCTATTATGGGTAACATTGCCGGTAAAGCCCCTGATATCGAATCCCCCCCATTTATTTCCAGTAAAGGTATTGTATGTAATATCACCGATGTATCCCTCACTGGTGGTGTATCCCTCAATAGATATACCTTCTTTTTTATTATTGCTAAAGGTATTTTGCGTAACGTTGCCTTTTAATGTATCCTTAACATGGACACCGGATTCTCTGTTATTTTTAAAGATGTTATCAGAAATATCTCCGGTAGAATTTCCTTCAATATGAAGTCCGCTTCCACTGTTATCACTGAAGGTATTGTCCATAGCAGCAGTGGACTTGCTCGTCCACACACCGGCACCATGATTATTGCTGAAGGTGTTTCCGGTGAGGATAAGGGGCATATTAGACCACACGCCGCCGCCTTTATTGTTATGGATGATGCACTTCTCAAAGGTACTTGGTGTCTCCTTGGTACCGGTCGGGTCATGCAGGACGGTCCCGCCGACACCGTTGGTGCGCAGAGAATTCTGTATTGTTAAGTTGCGGATCGTGACACCTTCCGTGTTCTCGCCACTGAGAATGGGGACAAGTGCGTCGCCGGTATGCTGTCCGTCAATGATACATTCTTCGGCGGTGGTGGTGCCTTCAAAGATCATCTCTTGGCGGAGTTTCAGTGGGAAGATTTCACGGGCGGTACCTTTGGCAGCATCTCCGTTGTAGTTGCCCGGGTGGATATGCACATGCCACGGATCCGGTAGATTATTTCTTTCACTGATCAACAACGCAAAGGTAATAGACTTGTACGGGCTTGCCACTGAACCTCTACCCGTGGGCGCGTTTACGCCGTTCACTGCGTCTACATAGATATGTGTATAGGTTAGGGCATCGCTCACACCGTGAAGAGTGAGGGCGAATATAACGGTAAAAAGTACTACAACGAGATTTCGATAGTTCAATAGTGTTTTCATGAAAATTCCTTTTCGGTTCGTAGATAGGTGCGGTTGAATGAAGATTAACAATTTAATTCGGTAGTTTTCTGGCGATGCCCGGTGCGGTTGGGAAACCGTGCAGAAACACCCAAGCAAAAACCCTACCGGCCCTGGGGAAATATAAAATTACCGAAATATTTTCTTAAACTTCATAAAACCGCACCCACCGAACACAATTGCCCCCTATGTATCTTTACAAGACGAACCCTACTTTTCATAAATATGGCTGGTATCGGTTTCGGGCCAGAAAATGACAAACAGCCTGCCGTCCCATGTATACGTGCTGACATCGGGTGTCGTGCTTCCCGTGGGGAACCAGTGGATCGTTCCGCTGCTTTCATTAAACGGCTCAACGAATTTATGAGAGCCAGTGATGAACTGCGTCGGTTTTTGGGTCTCCGCTCCGGGATCCGACTGGATTTCCCGTGTATATGTCGTCGGTGTGAGCCGCAGCGTACTCGTCTCTGCAACCGGGTCGCCCTTGATTTGCTTGGAAATCAGCGTATAGGTGCCGCTGAAGAGTTGGGCAATTTTATAGGGCTTGGAGAAGACGGTAACGGTTGCCTCTTTGTGGACATCTTCTTCACCGCCATCGCGCACGTAGAGATAGACGGTCACGATTTTCGGTGGAACAATCCCCTCCGGTGGCAGTTCCGGGGCAGTCCACTCGACTTGGGGTCCGGCTTCGCCTTCCAAAGTGCCGTCGGTTACATCCCAAGTATACGTCAACGGATTATTTTCGGGATCAAATACCCTGGCTTTAAACGTGACGGTTTCACCGTATTCAACTTCATTCGGGACGATGAAAGTGGTTATTTCAGGTGGGTCATTGGTGAGTTCTTCGTACTGATCGCAACTGCTGAAGATAGCGATCTGAAGCACCAACAGGAGTACCACACCCACTTGAGTTGACTTAAAGAGATTCATTAATATGCTCCTTTGTTAGAGTAGTTACCAGTTATCAGTGTATCAGTCACCAGTGTCCAGTGGCCAGTAACCAGTTAAAAGAGGGACCTCTTCTTCTCTGGTAACTGGTAACTGGTAACTGACAGCTGCGTACTCGCCTACTTTCGTATTAACATTTTTCGTGTGGCGGCAAACTCGCCTGCCGTTAATGTGTAGAAATAGACACCGCTTGCGACGGGTTCGCCTACCTCGTTTTTGCCGTCCCAATAGGCTGCACGGCTACGGGATTGATAGACCCCTATTGCCTGATGTCCTAACGCTAAACGCCGCACCAAATTGCCATTTATCGCATAGATACGCACTGTTACATCCGATGAAGATGATAACCGATACGGTATCCACGTCTCAGGGTTGAACGGGTTCGGGTAGTTCGGTAGTAGCGTCGTTTCCGTCGGTGTTTCCATTGCAGCGATCTGTAGCATTGGTGACGCGAGAACACCCGTGTCAACCGTGCTTCGGAAGTAATCATAGTCAACTGTTAAAGTACCTGTTCCCGCGGCGACACCCGCATAGATGCCCAACTGTAGCGGGGGTGTCAACGGAAAATTGGCAACCCCAATCTCTATCCAAGGATCGGCTGCGCGGGTCTTATACCACCCTGTATAAGTGTCTCCCTGCTTACGGAGCCGTAAAAACAATTCCGTCGCCCCGAATTCAGGTCGCCATGCCGGATCCGCGACTAAACCGCGTCCTCTGGTTTGATACTGGATTTGCCCTTTCGCACCGGCATCCCGCGACCAAAATTTTATTGTCACCCAGTTATTGTCTGCTGGACTCTTCACGACCAATCCATTGACCCCCGAAGCAGTATCCCATCTGCTGAAAAAGTGGGTTTCAACATCAAACGCGTCGGCATCGGTTTCTTGATAGAGAAAATGTGAGGCATCTGATGCCCAGAGATTCCGGTTGGTTTCGCTCTCGATATGGAGAAAACCGTCTCGTGTTTTCCCGACATCCCAATTCGCGGGTTCATTCTGCCACTTCCAATTCGGGTTCTGCAAGGCGGTGCCCTCAAATGCGTCGTCAAAACCGTCTGTTCCCGCATTGACCAGCGCATCTCTAACATGAACCGAAATACGCTGCGTGACAAGCGATTTGCCATCACTCGCTGTCACCGCCACGCTCGTGCTGCCGACCGTTCTCGGTCCGATTGTTATCTGAGTTCCAAACAAACGCACCCCCACGACTCTTGTATTATTTGATTGCGCCTTATAACTTAAAACATCACCGTCTGGATCGCTGAAATAAGGCGATATACTGAGCGTCACAGCATTGCCGCCGACTGTCAAATTTTGTTCAGGAATTGTACCGACGGCTACCGGAGCCCGATTCGATGTAATATCCTCTCCTTTCGATGTAATACCCCCTCCCTTCAGCGAAAATGCCTGCCTTGTAATATTTCCAGTGCCATCAATAACTTGAAGCGTTACCTCGCTATCAGCCGGAACAGTTGCGTCGGTCGTGAGAAACGCGACCGTCTGATTTTTGTCATTCAGGGACTTGCAGCTATGTAATTTAGTGCCTTGGGCGGGGTCGGTGGCAGCTGCCGGAACAATCAACTGTGCCTGATGGAGGCCATCGGTGTCGGTCAATTCAAACTGGAGGCGACGGGTCCCTGGATTGGATACCTGAGCGGGATGCATAGCGATGGTTGTGGTTTCATTGACTGTGGTTGGATCGTTGTTGAAGAACCGGTGTGCATCCAACCATTCAGCGGCACAGTGCGATAAGCGTTCTTGCGTGCCGTAAGCCATGAGATATGCGTCATCTCGGAAATCGTGTTCCAATCCGAAGACGTGTCCGAGTTCATGTGCAGTAATACTCGGATTAATGCAGACCCCGGAGGCAGGGATGACGGCTGTCCCGCCAAAATCCCGTCGCCAGCGTTCGCTGTCATACGATTTCCAACCGCCGCCACCTATCCCACAAGTGCCTTCATTGTTAATGAATTCGCTACTAACATCTACGGCAATCAAAAAGACATCCCTTGAGGTATCAAATCGCTCAGCAACCTCTTTCACCACTTTGTCGTAGGTATCACCGTGATAATATGTATCGGTAAATTTTCCGGTAACATGATGAACCTTCGCGTGACCGGTAGCATCGGTTTCAAAGGCAAAGGTTTTTCTGCCGTAGTCTTGCATCTGTTCGGCGAAGAAGTACTGTGACCATCTTATTAAAGTGTCTAATTCTGTGTCAATCCCTTGACGGGAGGGTCGATCGCTTGGACGGAAATAGATTAAGCGCACTTGCTCACGCTCGTACTGTTGGATAACTGTATCGGGTTGTGTCTGTCGAATGTCTGTATCCAGTTGATCATATTCTGGGACGAAGGGCGTAACATCCCACAGAAGCACAGTGCCATCACCACTCCCACTGGCGAGTGTGCTGCCATTGGGACCAAAGGCAAGACTAGAAATCGGATAGGCATGCCCATAAAGAACTTGCCGTTGTTCACCTATGGCAATATCCCACAATAGCAGTTCCGCATGATTTCCACTTGCCAGTATACTTCCATCCGGACTGAAGGCAACACCAGAGTAATAGCAGCCATTTGTGAGTGGAATTGTGGCTTTGCGTTGCTCACTCGCGACATCCCATAGCACGATTTTAGAATCAAAAAGCCTCTTACGCGGATCTTCGACCGCGAGTGTCTTCCCGTCCGGACTGAAGGTAATCCCACTAACACCATCCAGGTGCCCCATGAAAGTTTTAAGAAGTCTACCCGTGTCTACATCCCACAACCGCACGGTGTCGTCCGTATAATCAGCACTTGCAAGCATCCTACTATCCGGACTGAAACCAACACTACTGACCCATCCTGCCTGCTCTATAAGGGTATGTTTATGTGCGCCAGACTTTGCATCCCACAACCGCACGGTGCCATCCACGCCCCCACTGGCAAGCATCCCACCATCTGGCGAATATGCGATGCTCCAGACTTCCTTCTTATGTCCAGCAAGTCCCGCCTTCTTCTGTCCTGTGAAAGTATCCCACAACTCCACGGTAGTGTCATTCCCAATCGCCAATGTACGACCATCTGGAGAATAAGCAAGGGTGTCCCCTGCATTAGAATGAGTAGCCAATGCAGCTTTGCGCTGTCCTGTGGCAACATCCCACAACTCTATATCATTGGGACCCCAATGCCCAATCGCCAGCGTGCTGCCATCCGGAGAATACACAACCTTAGTGACTTGGTTCGTATGTCCTCCAAGCGTAGCTTTAAGTTGACCGGTAGTCGCATTCCATAAGCGTATCTTTCCATCCCAACTGCCACTTGTGAGAGTGGTGCCATCTGGACTAAATGTAACAATCACCCCTATCCCGCTTGAATGCCCTTTAAGTGTGGCTTTAAGTTCGCTGGTGACAACATCCCACAATCGTATGTTTCCATCTATACTTCCATTTGCGAGGGTAGTGCCATCCGGACTGAAACTGAGGTTACCCCAAAACCAAGTCCGTCCAAGTGTGGCTTTAAGTTCGCCGGTGACAACATTCCATAACCGTATCTTCCCATCCCGACCTCCACTTGCGAGAATGGTACCATCCGGACTGAAACTCACACTGTAGATAGCCTCCGTATGCCCTGCAAGGGTTGCCTTGTGCGTACCAGATTCAACATCCCACAACCGCACGGTCTTGTCGCTACTCCCACTTGCGAGCATCCTACCATCCGGACTGAAGGCAATGCTGTTGATAACCTCTGTATGACCTCGTAGGGGTTCAAGATGTTCGCCTGTGACGGTATTCCACAGCCGCACGGTATAGTTGCCATAACCCGCACTTGCGAGTATACCCCCATCGGGAGAATACCTAACGCTAACCTCAGGATCAACACCTCTTATAAGCGGCCCTACAACCTCACCTTTGGCTAGTCCTGTGCCAGTATCCCACAAATACACTTTATGGGATGTGCTACTTGCCAGTGTACCGCCATCTGGAGAATACGCGACACTCTTAATCCAATCAAGATCGGATGTATCCGTAGTGAGCCGGTCAATCTCTATTCCTGTTTGTGTGTCATATATCCAAATCCCGGCGGAACCGGCTACTGCCAATCGCCTGCCATCTGGAGAATAGGTTAGAGCCTCTATATTGCCTTTGCCGAATCTAGCTTTGGCCCCTTCAGGTAAATCCCATTGCGTATAGGCTTGCCCGAAACTATTCGGCACAAGCGCAAATACCATAAATATGAGCGTTAAAATTGAAAAGCGTGTGATTTTCATTGGAACTCCTCTTTGCTTGTGTCCACGGGCACCGCTATTTTAGGGCATCAAAGATTTTCTGCTCAAATATAGCTTTTGGCATTGCCCCTGCGAATCTCGCGGCTACTGCGCCATCTCGGAATACAAGATACGTCGGAATCCCATTGACTTTATATTTCCCCGTCGTCTGACGGTTTTCGTCGATATCCAACTTCCCAATGATGAAAGTGTTCCGGTGTTCTAATGCGACTGACTCAACGACCGGCTTCATCTGTCTGCAGAACGGACACCAATCGGCTTCAAATTCAAGCACAACAGGTAATTCAGCGTTCAACACGTTGGCATTGAAGGTTGCATCGGTTATTGTAACGGGTTTGCCATCGGTATTAATCGGATCTGGGTTAAGCTCCTCCAGTTCTTCAACGGGTTCGGGAGCAATCGGCTCCGGTTCGGGAGCAATCGGTTCTGGTTCGACATCTTCTTCAATGGGTTCGGGAGCAATCGGTTCTGGCTCCACATCATCGGTTTCGACAACTTCGGGGACCGCGCCTCCACGATTATAGATATACTGCGTGGCATCTGCGCGAAAAACTAAAGCCAAGAATCGTCCATCCCAAGTATATGTAATTACGGAAGGCCTAGGGTTTCCATGCGTGAACCAGTGGATCGTCCCACTGCTTTGGTTGAACGGTCTGACGAGTTTGTAGGAACCGGTGACGAACTGTTTCAGAGATTGTGCTTCGCCTTCTAAAACCTCTTGGAACTCCTGTGTGAACGTTGTGGGCGTGAGGCGCAGGGTGCCCGCTACTTGAACGGGGTCGCCGTGAACACTTTTGGAAACGAGCCTATAGGTGCCGCTGAGCACCTCGGCGATTCTGTAAGGTTTGGAGTAGACGAGGATCGTTGCCGTTTTAGAGGCATCTTTCTCGCTACCGTCTCGGACATAAACGTTAACGGTTACGACTTTCGAGGGCACCATCTCTTCGTCTGACTCTGGGGCAGTCCACTGAACTTCGGATCCCGTGTCACTAACCAATGTGCCTTCGGAGACATCCCATATATAGGTTAGATCGTCGTCATCCGCATCAAAAGCCCTGATTCGGAGTTGAACGGTTTCGCCGTATTCAACCTCCACGGGGACAGTGAGGTTGGTTATTTCAGGCGGATCATTGGTGAGTTCTTTATACTGATCACAACCGCTAAAGATGGCGATCTGGAGAACTATCAGGATGACCAAACTTATTTGGATTGACTTAGAGAGATTCATAGAATATGTTCCTTTGTTAGAGTAGTTATCAGTTTTAATAGTTATCAGTCATCAGGACGATTTTTTTTCTCCGAAAAAAATCTTTCAGTTATCAGAAAGGAGCGTTGGAATTATCAAAAATCTCTTGTAACTGACAACTGATAACTGTTAACTGCGTACTCGCCTACTTTCGTATCAACATTTTACGCGTTGCGTTGAACTCGCCCGCGGTTAAGGTGTAGAAATAGACACCGCTTGCGACGGGTTCGCCTACCTCGTTTTTGCCATCCCAATAGGCGGCACGATTACGGGACTGATAGATGCCTACTGCTTTATGCCCTAATGATAGCATGCGTACCAAACTTCCGTCTATAGTGTAGATGCGAAGCGTGACATCTGCTGGGTTTGCCAATTGGTAGGGTATCCATGTCTCTGGGTTAAACGGGTTCGGGTAGTTCGCTAAGAGTGCTGTCTCTTGTGGTGTCAACACTAACAGGAGCTGCTCAAGGAAACGGATGCCGCGTTGTGAGGTTGTATCGGTGAGACCAAGTTGCTTAGCAGCGGAAAGCCACTGTTGCACGGTCTCCGCAGAAAGATGAGATGCAGAGGGCGCGCCGGCAGCCGTTTCACCAAATGCTGCGGCGACGGCGACGAGGTCTTGAATATTGACCTGACCATCACCGTTGACATCGGCGGAGGTCTCTCCTGTTTCACCGAAAGCGGCAGCGACGGCGACGAGGTCTTGGATGTTCACACGACTATCACCGTTGACATCAGCTGCGAGGCGTGGCGGTTCTGGTGCGGCGGGTGCGAGATCCCACAACAACACCGTCCCACTCCAACTCACACTGGCAACGATGGTGCCATCAGGACTGAACGCCAGGCTTATGATACCACCCGCCTCTGCCACGAATGTGGATTTCAGTGTGCCGGACGCAACATCCCATAAACGCATCGTTCTTCCCCAATGCCCACCGGTGGCAAGTGTCTTGCTATCCGGACTGAACGAACCAATCACGCTCCCCCCGTCTCTACTGTGATCATGGATTTCAGCATGCCGGTCCCAACATCCCATAAGTGCACTGCTCCCCAAGACCCACCACTGACCAGTGTCTTACCATCAGTACTGAACGACACGCTCCTGACATCACCCGCCTCTGTTATGAGTGTGTCTTTAAGGGTGCCGGTCGCAACATTCCACAGGTACGTCGTACCCTTCCCACTCCCGCCGGCAAGTATCGTACCATCAGTACTGAACGACACACTCAAAAGTCTCCCCGTGTGTCCTGTGAGTGAGTCTTTGAGGGTGCCGGTGGCAATGTCCCACAGACGTACCTTTCCATCATCACTCCCACTCGCAATAGTGATGCCATCGGGACTGAACGATACACTTCGGGCCCAATCAGTGCTGATGAGAAATGTATCCTCTCTGAGTGTTGCTTTGAGGGTGCCGGTGGCAACGTCCCATAAATGCACTGTGTTGTCCAGGCTCCCACTGGCAAGCGTCGCACTATCGGGACTGAACGACACACTCGCTATCAGGTATGGATCTGTTGAGAGTGTTGCTTTGAGGGTACCTGCCGCAACATCCCATAAATGCACTTCAGACCAACCCCTACTGGCAAGCAACGAACCATCCGGACTAAACAACACACTCAAGACATCGTCGAGGCCAAACTGATCTATAGGATTTGTGAGTGTGTCTTTAACCGCACCGGTCACAACATCCAACAAACGTATCTTTCCGTCATCACTCCCACTCGCAATGGTAGTACCATCCGGACTGAACGACACACTATTGATTGAGCTCGTATGTCCTGCAAGTAGTGCGACCTCTCGGTACGTTTCGGCATCATAGAGCCAGATACCGATACTACTCGCCACGGCAAGCAACGAACCATCGGGTGAATACGTTATCTCATTTATTTCACCTTTACCGAGACGGGCTTTGGCACCTTCGGGTAGACTGAACTGCGTGTGCGCCGCATATTGTGCAAAACAGGGTAGAATACTGAGGTTTGAAACCATTAACAGCGTTAAAATGAAAAATCTTGTTTTCATGAACGTGTGGCTCCTTTATTGGTTGTCAGTGTTAAGGCTCCAGCGATTCTTTAAAATTGCTATCCAACTCCGTCGCCCAACGCACAATCGCTTCATAACTGTCAATGTCGTTTCGCTTCTGAAACCAATTGGCGAGTTGTTTACCGGTCTCGATAAGTAGGTCTCTCGATTTTGGCGCGTAGGGTTTCACGCCTAACGCCTGTTGGTATTTCTCCATCGCATTTTTCGGTGCTTTCCGGTTCATTAAACACCGGATGAGCGCACATTGCACGCGCGCCAACTTCTCAGCAATCGGGTCAGTGGTGTCGCGGTTTGGAGCAGCCTCGCCGGTGCCGGGTGTTGGCGAGGCTGCGGCTCTCGCTTTACTCAACATCACATCAAGTTGAGATTCCAGCGAGAGCAGATTTTGATATGCGACAGCATTCTTCGGACGTTTCGCAAGGACGGTCTCAAAAGTCGCTAACGCTTTAAGATGCTCATCCTGCACGAGATAGAGATAGCCGATCATGTTGTGCATATCTAAAGTTTTTTCAGCTCCCGGAATTGCTTCAAAGACGGCGAGGGCTGCTGCGTATTTCTTCTGGTTCATCAAGGTATTTCCACGCCGGACCTGGAGGTTCACGAGTTCTATCTTCGCGTTTTTGTGATTCGGCGACCGCGCTAAAATCCATTCTAATTCAGCACTCGCCTGTTCATATTTGCCGACATGTTGATACGCTTGCGATAGATTCACACGGAGATTGATGTCATCTGGAAAGAGTGCTGCTGCTTTCTGGAGTTGTTCGAGTGCGGCAGCGTACTCTCTTCGGTTCCGCAAAGTTTTTGCGTATTGCTGATACGCAGCGATGAGGTTCTGTTTCGCCTGTTTGTCGGCGGGTTGTGTCGTGTAAACCTTATGAAACGCCGCTATCGCTGCCGGATAATCACCCCCCTTAAGAAGGTATAATTCACCGAGCAGACTGGCGATAGTTGTATCATCTGGTTGCAGTTTTTGCAATTCGAGGTAGGTCTCGATTGCCGCATCGGTGCGTCCGGCTTGCCGACGTGCGTTCGCCTTTTGTGAGAGCGCGTCAATTAAGTTTGCCTTGGCGATTTGATAGGTCGGTTGCAATGCCAAAGCGTCGCGATAGGCGCGAATCGCGGCATCCCATTCGCCTCTGTTTCTAAGCACCACACCGTGGTTCGTATAAGTGAGTGCGAGGTTCTTCTGCGTCTCAGCATCGTCCGGGGCGAGCTCAAGTGCCTTTTGATAATATGCAATCCCTTGGGAAAACTCGGAGGCGAGTGCATATCCGTCTCCCATGACGCGATAGGTGGTAGCGTCCTCCGGATCAAGACGGATGGCTTTCTGAAAATATGTCGTCGCTTCGTCAAAAGCACGGCGTTTCAAAGCGTTGAACGCTTTTTGACGGTAGAGTTGATTGAGGTTCTGTTTCGCAGTTTTATGGTGCGGTGAGCGTTTAAGTGCCTTCTCGAATGCCTCTATCGCCTTGTCCATATCGCCTTGTCGGTAATAGAGCGTACCGAGGCGGTTATAGGAATCAGCATTTTCACGGAAGGAACGGTGCCCCTGCTGACTTTTCACGCGCTGTTCAACCTGACGGAGTGCTTGATTTGATTGTCCTGTTTTTTGGTACGCTTGAATCAGTTTCTGCCGCGCCGGTTCATAGTTCGGGTCAACCTCGAGGCAGTTCTGAAAATTAGGGATCGCCGATGCCATATCGCCTTTGTCGAAGTAGACTGCCCCCAAGAGATAGTGCGGACGCGCGAGCCTCGGATTCGTCTGGATCGCTTTTTTCAGGAGGTCAATGGCAATGTCGTGCTGCGAGGTGTGGAGCGGTGTGTTATAAAGCTTCAAGAGTGTATTGATATCGCGCTGTGTTGGGTGTTGCCCGGTTGCCATCGCATGGCAGACATCATCGGCACTTGGACTGTGTCCCCATAACCCGATGGCATGTCCAAATTCATGGAGGCACACAGTGCGCATCTTTTCTTCTGAGAGTTCGCCGGTGGTGCCATCACTCTCTAAGACAAGGATCACTTCTACTCTGAAATTGGCTGCGGCGTTTGTGGGTTGATTGACGTTGTTCTTTTCGGCTTGGACATCAGCACCAGAGACCGTGGGTCTACCTTGCTCAAGTCGCGTTAACTCCGCGCTACCGAGTCGCGTATCCAGGAAACTCAGGCTACCGGTATAGGTTGAGGTAACGCGGATGCCTGCTTGCGCCAAGGTTTCGGTTTCTTGGAACCGGATTTTTCCGTCAGTAACGGTTTCCCAAGTGCGCATTGCGTAGCGTATCTCGTTTAGATACGGGTGTGCTTTGAGGGTCGGTGAAATATGCACGCGAATCGGCATCTGTGTAAAGCGCGTGATTCTGCCTCCCGAAAATAGCGTAATCTGCTCGAAATAATCTGTCGCTGTCGTATCATCGGCGGTGTTCTCTGCCGCGCCGTGTATTATGAACACAACGTTTATCCATACGAAAATAAAAAACGGATAAAATTTTTTAATTTCCATAACGCCTCACCTCGTACGCCTTCTGCCGTACAACCTATTAGATCGCCTTTGGTTGCCCGCAAACTAACAGTTTACGGTACAAAAACGCCATGATTAATGAACCACCGTCAGTTAATTCCTAATAAGGTTATTTTACGCTCGCAAACGCATGCAGTATTATTACACAAGCATGACAAAGATAGAACTACCGTGAAGGCTATACCATCTTGTGAAACGTAAAACTTATCTATTGTTAATCGGGGGAGGGGGAACGTTAATCTTGCAGACAGATATGTTAACTCTGCGTTAATAACACACAAAATCAACGAACATACAGAGAAACGACGCGCAGTATTAACGCTTATACCATAGACTCGATGTTCCCGTAAAATCGGTTTGGTGATGTTGATATTGATGTGTTCGCTTTGCATGGTCTTCAACTTTGGACAGTTTGAACACCCCTTGGAGCACCCAATGCGTTTTTGGCTTGGGTAAAACTTATGGAACAGGGAAACCAACGCTTATCAAATCAAGCACGGATGCCTGTCTGAATATCTCAATCAACAACTAAAATCTGCTCTGCTAAAAATCGCTGCTGTGTAAATCACAGGTTATGATACGCTATTTTTTTTTGCTTGTCAAAGAAAAAAATAATAAAGTCTTATCCAACTACGAATTATATGATAACCAAAGCTGCTACTAACGGATCTTTGAGCGTTTTAACACAGTTTTTCAGACACTTTCCCCACCGCAGACGAATTTTATACTAAGCTTTGGACAATTTTACAGCGGGGCGGAAGAACCGCCCCCTACCAAGAACACAGAGGCGTAGGGGTTGGGTTACCCAATCCGCAGGAAAGCGTCTGTTTTTTCTCGGAGTGCCGTGAATGGCGGAAACTCACAAAAAATAGACAGACCTTTGAAAACGCAGACCATCAGACGAGAATTGTCCAAACTTTAGTATAATAAAATATTTGGGTAATTCTACATTTTCCCAGGCCCGGTAGGGGCGGTTTCCTAACCGCACCGGACTTCGCCAATAAATTACCGAATGAATAAATTAATCTTCATCAAACCGCCCCATGGGTGTCAATTTAAGCAACGCTTCGCTTCTAAAAAAAGTAGGCGCAGTTTGCAACTGCGCCGGAACTTAGCCATATCCGTATTTTTCGATGAATGCCTCTATAGTGCTGCTAACTCCGGTAATTCTACCCACTTACGCGTCTGCCACGATTCCATGCCTTTATCCGCCAATTGTACACCTCTCGCGCCAGCAAGCAGCGTCCACGGGAACGGTTCATCAGCGACGAGATGTCGGAGGAACAACTCCCACTGCGCCCTAAATGCGTTCTCGTACGTCTCTTGCTCTGGGACCTTGAGCCAGCCGTCAAAGAATTTGATGGGTTGTTCGATGTCGGGGTTCCAGACAGGACGTGGTGTGCCAGAGAGCGGTTGAATCCAACAATCTCTCAAGCCAACAACAGCGGAACCGTTCAAGCCGTCTACTTGTATCGTTAGTAGATCGTCGCGGCGGACTCTGACTGCCCAAGATGAATTAAAATGGGCGATGATCCCGTTCTCCAATTCAAATGTCGCATAGGCAGCGTCTTCAGCCGTGCAGCGATAGGGTTCGCCTTCTTCGTCCCAGCGCTGTGGGAGATGTGTGGCAGCGATGCAAGAAACCCCTTTAACTGCGCCGAAAAGGTTGTCAATGACGTATCGCCAGTGGCTAAACATATCAAGAATAATGCCGCCACCATCTTCGGTTCGGTAGTTCCACGAAGGACGTTGGGTCGGAATCGCATCGCCTTGGAAGACCCAGTAACCGAACTCACCGCGGACAGCGATAATCTGTCCGAAAAAGTCAGCATCTATCAAGCGTTTGAGTTTCTGGATACCGGGTAACCAGAGTTTATCCTGAACGACACCGTTTTTGAGTCCTGCCTTTGCCGCCTGTTCATAGAGACGATATGCATCCGCAGTGGTAGTCGCGGTCGGTTTCTCACAATAGATGTGTTTGCCTGCTGCGATTGCGGCTTCGACTGCATCGACGCGGCGTGACGTAACCTGTGCGTCAAAATAGACGCTGTAAGCGTCATCGGCGAGGGCAGCGTCGAGGTCTGTTGTCCATTTCTCAACGCCGGTGGTTTCGGAGAGTTTCTCCAATTTCGCCGGGTTTCTACCGACGAGAAACGGGTCGGGCATGATAACTTCACCATCGCCGATCGGGATGCCACCCTCCTCTGCGATTGCCAAGATGGAGCGGATGAGGTGTTGGTTGGTTCCCATTCTGCCGGTGACGCCGTTCATGATGATACCGACGCGATGCGTTTTTTGAGTCTGATGGGTCATGTATCTCCTATTATTTACCTGCTTGTCGTGATGTGCCTTGATTTTCTGACAGCGGTGCTGTTGCAGCTTGTCCCCCCGTGGTAGCAGTTTCAAGATTGAGGCTTTCCACTTCTAACGGTTCGATTGAAAGCCGGTATCCGAGGGCTTTAAGAATCGTTCCGAGTCTGTCAATCAGCGGTACATCGTCACTGGTGAGCGCGTCCGAAAGCACGTGTGGCTTCGTATCAGTTTGCTTTGCGAGTTCAGTAATCCCGCCTTGAGCTTCTACGACGGTTTCAAGCAAGAACAGAAATATGTCTGTATTCCCGTGAGTTTGGTAATCTTCAAGTGCCACTTGGAGGTGCCCAATTGCTTCATCGCGATCGGTGAATATATCAATAAGGTACTCGCGGTACGTTCTCATTTTTCTCATAGGTGCGTCTCCTTGTACGCCAACCAATAGGCTTTTGCACGTTCAATGTGGCGCGCCTGTGATGATTTATCGCCTCCACAGAGCAGAAAAACAACGGTGTTACCCACTTCACGAAAATAAACTCGATAACCTACCCCGAAGTGAAAACGCAACTCAAAGACCCCTTCACCCACAGATTTGTAATCTCCGAAATTGCCTAATTTAAGAGCTGCAAGCCGGGTCCGAATGCGTCTTTGTGTTTTCTGATCTCGGATTGCGTTCAACCATTCTGTGAAAGGTTCTCGACCATTCCGAGAACGATAGATTTCCACTTCTCTCGGGTATGCGTTACGCATAGTTAATTGATTCTGCTTCCTGATTCTATGCCCGTTCTACGCGAAAGGGATAAATATGTCTAAGGTTTGTCAGTACATTGGGAGGCTGCGCCTTCTGGGAGTGGTGGTGCGTCAACACCGGCTTTCGGAAGTGTGCCAGCGAGTTCTTGTTTCCAATGCGCCACATCACCTGCGGGACCATAACAATAGACCATGTGCATCGGTGTGTCGCCCGTGTTCGTTAGTTGATGGAAGACCCATGACGGAATAAAAACCGTCTGCCCCGCCGAGAGGGTTTGCCGCTCCTCACCGAGACACATTTCGCCTTCGCCTTCAACGATGAAGTAGATCTCTTCCTGTTCGTGGTTGTGCCACGGCACTTGACCACCGTTGGGTTCTAAGACGACAAACCCCATACAGAATTCATTTATCTGGATCGGGGAAGCACCGCCGACAAGATTTTTGGTGCGTCTACGGGCAGGATAGGTGCGCCCTTCAATTTCATTTACATCTGCGATTAGCATATATTATGTTGTCCTTTCCAATGCTGACGGCACAGGGACTGTGCCTGCTACCTTGCACTATTCAAAAAGTTCTGCTACCTGACAAGTAAATCCTTCAACGACATTCTCACCGGTGAGGGTGTCATTTCGCGTGAGGAGCGTGATGTCTGTCTCCGAACGATAGATTGTTACAGTTTTGGATCGCGGTTTAATTACCCATACCAATTGCGTCCCTGCCTCAAGATAGGCAAATACTTTTTCCTCAACTCGGTGTAACACATCTGTTGGAGAAACCACCTCAACAGCAAGGTCCGGTGGGATTGGGAAAATTTCACTCCTATCAGTGGGGAGTTTATCTGTCGAAATGAAGGCTATATCCGGCACCAGAATATGTGAGCCGACGCGAAATCCTGTGAACGGCGCATAGACACTTCCCAATTGATTTTCACGTACGTATGAACCTAACCGCAAAAGCAAATTCGTCCTAATCCCACCATGTTCCAATGAGTTAGGCAGTATCGGGACTAATTCGCTTCCAATGTACTCGCATGTCTCTAAGCTACTTTCAAGGAACTCCTCTAACGTCATCTTGATAGGTTTAAGAGGGAGCCCTTCTTGCGAGAGTAGGGCATTGGAGTTTCCGTCCGGAGGGGGTGCGCCAAATTCTTGTGCGTTCATGTTTTCACCTCGTTAGGAAGTTAACAGTTAACAGCACTCAGTTTTCAGTACGGGTTTAGGATAATCCTAAACCTCTTGTAACTGTTAACTGAAAGCGCAGCGTACTGTTAACTGTTAACTTCTGTAACTGATAACTGTTAACTATTACCAGACTAATCTTCTGCTTCAATGACCGCCTGTGCTGCAGCGAGACGCGCGATCGGCACACGGAACGGGGAACACGATACGTAATTAAAGTCCAAGCCGTAGCAGAATTTCACGGAACTCGGTTCGCCGCCGTGCTCACCACAGATACCGACCTTCAGATCAGGACGCACTGAGCGCCCCTTTTCCGAACCGATTTGTAAGAGGCTGCCGACACCTTCCTGGTCCAAGACTTGGAACGGATCGTATTCAAGCACACCCTCTTTGACGTAATCATCAAGGAATTTTACTGCATCGTCGCGGCTCATCCCGAACGTCGTCTGCGTGAGGTCGTTGGTGCCGTAAGAGAAGAATTCGGCTTCGGCTGCGATTTTGTCAGCGGTGAGTGCTGCACGGGGCAGCTCAATCATCGTTCCGACAAGGTACGCAACGCGGGTGCCAGTCTCTTTAAAAACGGCTTCGGCGGTGTCAACGACGACTTTGCGCTGTAGCGAGAATTCGTTGATATGCCCGACAAGTGGAATCATAATCTCAGGGAGTACAGTGATACCACGTTTAACAACATCAACAGCGGCTTCAAAGATCGCCCGCGCCTGCATCTCAGTGATCTCTGGGTAGACGATACCGAGTCTACATCCACGATGTCCGAGCATCGGATTGAATTCGTGCAATTCCTCAACACGCTCACTGAGCTTTCGTGGCTCAATACCGATCCGATCTGCGAGTTCTTGGATTTCGGCTTCATTCTTTGGTAAGAACTCGTGAAGCGGCGGATCAAGGGTACGGATCGTAACAGGATAACCAGCCATCGCCTCAAAGATTCCGATGAAATCTGAACGTTGATGCGGGAGCAGTTTCGCCAATGCGGCTTCGCGTTCGGCGGTCTCATCGGCGAGGATCATTTCACGAACTGCGTCAATCCCTGTGCCGAAGAACATGTGCTCGGTTCGGCAGAGTCCGATCCCTTCCGCGCCAAATTGTCTTGCATTTTTGGCATCTTCGGGTGTATCGGCATTCGTGCGAACGTCCAATGAACGGACTTCGTCCGCCCACTCCATGAGCGTTCCGAATTGCCCACTAAGTTCAGGTTGGATGAGTGCAACCTGTCCATCAAGGACATCACCTGTGGAGCCGTTGAGCGTGATGAAATCGCCTTCAGTGTAGCGTTTTCCTTCGGCGTAAAACTCCAATGCTTCTTCATTGATAAATAACGCAGAACAACCGGCGACACAGCATTTTCCCATGCCGCGTGCGACGACAGCGGCGTGGCTCGTCATACCCCCACGCGCTGTGAGGATACCCTCCGCGGCATCCATACCGCCGATGTCTTCTGGCGATGTTTCGGTACGGACGAGGATGACTTTCTCGCCAGCAGCGGCGAGTTCCTCGGCGTGGAGCGCTGTGAAGACCACTTTACCGACAGCGGCACCTGGAGAAGCAGGCAAGCCTTGCGCGATAACCTCAACGGAGGCAGCCGGATCAACGCTTGGATGTAATAATTGGTCCAAGTCGTTCGCGGGGACGCGCGTCAAAGCCGTCTGCTTATCAATCAAGCCCTCTTCAACCATCTCAACGGCGATGCGGACAGCCGCTTGACCGGTGCGTTTCCCGTTACGGGTCTGGAGCATGTAGAGTTTGCTATCCTGAATCGTAAACTCTACGTCTTGCATGTCGCGATAGTGCTTCTCAAGCCTTAAACCGATATCAACCAATTCATCATAGGCATCGGGCAAGATATTTCTCAATTCGATGACCGGCAGCGGCGTTCGGATGCCAGCGACTACGTCTTCGCCCTGCGCGTTAATGAGGAATTCGCCATAAAATTGGTTCGCGCCGGTTGAAGGATTACGAGTGAAGGCAACGCCTGAGCCGGAGGTGCCGCCCATATTTCCGAACACCATTGCTTGGACATTGACAGCCGTGCGTCCGAGTTCTTCGGAAATATCGTTGAGACGCCGATAAGTAATGGCGCGCGGGTTCCCAGAGGACTCAAAAACCGCATCACGTGCCATGTCTAATTGCATCCGGGGTTCATCAGGGAAATCGCTGCCTGTGTGCCGCTTGACAGCGTTCTTGAATTCGCGGACGAGTTCGACTAAATCAGCGGCATCTAATTGCGTATCTAATTCAACACCTTTCGCCTTTTTCTTTTCTTCGAGTAAGTGTTCAAACTCATCGTGATCAACGTTAAGTACAACGTTCCCGAACATCTGGATGAAGCGTCGGTACGAATCGTAAGCGAAACGTTCGTTTTCAGATCTGGCAATAAGCCCCTTAACGGCATCATCATTTAAGCCAAGGTTGAGAATCGTGTCCATCATACCCGGCATTGAGACTGCAGCACCAGAACGGACAGAGAGAAGGAGTGGATTTTCGGTATCACCGAACTTTGCGCCGAGCGTCTCTTCTAACTTCACGAGATTCTCATCAATTTGCCTGTCAAGTCCCGTGGGGTACCGTTTGTCATTTTCGTAATATAATTTGCAAACCTCCGTGGAGATAGTGAACCCGGGTGGGACAGGCACACCGAGATTGCTCATCTCCGCGAGATTTGCCCCTTTTCCGCCAAGCAATGTCCGCATTGTGGCGTTCCCATCGCTTTCACCGCCTCCAAAGAAGTAAACATACTTTGGTTGTGGCATCAAAAGCCTCCTGTGTTATAGTTATCAGTTTTCAGTCATCAGTTATCAGTCACAAGAGGTTTTTGATAAACTCTCATCTGCTTTTATCGTTATAGATTCAAAAGAGGATTCCCCAATTGAAGACACCCTCTTTAACTGACGACTGTTAACTGACGACTGTTAACTATTTAAATTGAATAAATAGTGCGACTTGCTTCGTCAAATTCTGGTTTAAATGGATCCGTCGAGAGATAAAGGATCTGGTAGGGTTCATAAAGTTGGATATAACTCCAATTGACCCCGCATAAGATCTTCCCTTCATTGACTTTCTTGATGAATTTACCGCGAAACTTGGCGCGGGTCCGTTCGGGCGGAAAGTGCTCAGCATGTCGAATCTGCTCATTTTCAACGATACGCTCGACCTCGGCTCGATTTTCAAGGGTATAGTAAAGACTTTCCTCCTGTCGCACATTGTGGTATTTCAAATCAAGGTGTTTCACTTCTGGCGCGTCCCATTCAAATCCGCGTTTGGTGAGGTAGGTTTGGAGCCATTTCCACTTAATGACCCAATCCAATTCCCGGTCCAACTGCATCGGATCACTTTCCAAGCAGGTGAGGACATACTCCCAGCGCGCCATAATTTGCGTTGTCGTCGCATCGGATTCGGCTTGCTCAAGGTAACGCTTTGCACATTCGAGGTATTGCCACTGCAGTTCGACTGCGGAGAGCCGTTTCCCGTTTTGGAGTTCAATTGGATGTTTGCATGTGACATCGTCAGAAATCTCGCGGATGGCTTTGACAGGGTTCCGGAGCGCGAACCGTTGCTGAATGAAGTTGTCCTCAATCATCCGGAGAATAATACCGGTGGTGCCTACCTTCAAAAAAGTCGAAAATTCGGACATATTAGAATCGCCGACAATGACGTGTAAACGTCTATATTTTTCTCGGTCGGCATGGGGTTCATCGCGTGTGTTAATAATCCCGCGTGCCGTGGTTGTTCCGATAGAAATTTCCTCTCGGATATGCTCCGCACGTTGTGAGATCGCATAATAGCCGCGATGGCTCGGCTTGATTTTCCCCGCACCTGCGAAAACCTGACGCGTGACGAAGAAAGGGATCAGCTGCGATGCTAATTGACGGAAATCAACATGCCGTTCCATGAGATAGTTTTCGTGACATCCGTAAGTATTTCCGGGGGTATCCAAGTTGTTCTTAAAAATGGAGATTTTTCCGTAGAACCCATCATTTCGCATGCGCTGTTCTGCGGTACTGGCGAGCCGTGTGATAATCCGTTCGCCTGCTTTATCGTGTGCGACGAGTTCGGCAACATCGTCACATTCCGGGGTTGCATACTCTGGATGGCATCCGATGTCTTGGTAAAACCGCGCCCCGTTTTCGAGGAAGACATCCGGGTACATCCGTCCCGCTACGATTTCTCGGAAGAGGTACATCACAACGTTCTGAACAGTGAGCGTCTTCCTATGCGCCACCTCTGGTGTCCAGATAATTCCGAACTCAGTTTCCAATCCATAAATTCTGCGCTTCATATTTTTAAATATTAAGTTTCTACGCCGATTTTTTTCCGTGGTCAAAATCGGGTTTCTGTTGAAGTTATAGGCTAACGTAAGCCTGTAATGAAATGGAAAGGTTTTGCTTGGGTGCTTCTTCAACTCTGCAGAGGGGCATGTAAATCCTCCAAGCAACATGACTTAATCGCAAGGAACTTTAAAAATCCAAAAGCGTCGTGACCTCATCGGTAGAGAGTCGTCTGAATTTTCGGCGTTCAGCGGTCCGTTCAAGGCATGCGACCTCTATTGTTTGCGGCGTTATTTCATAATCGTCTCCGGCATTCGCCTCAATAGTCCGAAAGGTCTCTGTTACGAGCCGGAGTGCTGCTGCCATCTCTAACCCATCTGTGTAACGCTGCTCCAGAATCCCGGTTATCTCTGCGGCACGCCCGCCAATAACGGCATACCGCTCCTCCTCCGAATAGATACCGTCAAAAGCGATATGGTAAATCCGATTGTTCTGGAGTTCCGAGTTTGCAGGCGCATCCGGGGCACCTAATTCACAGACAAGGAGTTCAATCTCCAGCGGTTTGGCATCCCACGCTTGCGCGACCGCGCCCATGTGCTGCGAATAGAGGTTTGTCAGCCATTTTGCAGTAACATCTTCACGGTAGTAGCGAAAACCTTTAATTTCAGACTCACGGATACCAACAACACGCAGTATTTCATATTCAGCAATCCTACCGGCTGCTGCGAGGGCGATGCGGTCATAAATTTCAGAAATTTTAAAGGTGGTTTTACGTGGATTCTCAGCAACCATCAGGAGTCCATCTCGGTATTCTAAGACGACAACCTCTTTCGCCTGCGCAATGCCGCGACTGACGAAATCCTCTTTATCTTGGCGAATTTGCTCCGGTGAAACATAATAGGGTGTGGACATATCGGTTGTCAGTTTCCAGTTACGAGTTTCCAGTTACGAGTCTCCTTGTGGTAGTAACAGATAATGTTCCCGCCACAATATCCCCTCTTTAACTGGCTACTGATAACTGGTTACTGGTTACTATTCTCCTATAGACGCGAGATAAGCTCGCGATAGAGTGCCTCAACAGTCGTCTCAGGAACTTCGGCGACTCCTTCTTCAGTAACAGTGTAAAGCGTTGGAAAAATTTTCCGGATAAGATCGGGCCCGCCAGTTGCTATATCTTCATCGGCAGCATCCCAGATGGCTTCAGCGACGATTGCTAAGGCATCTTGACGGTCAATCTCTGGTGTGTAGCGTTTTTTAAGTGTCGTACGAGCATCTTTTCCGCCGGAACCGATTGCGTAATAATCGTTTTCTTCATAACGCCCGCCGATAGCATCATATTTAAAAATCCTACCGCGCTGCTGCTTTAGATCATAACCGGCAAAGAGCGGTAAAACGATTAACCCTTGCATTGCAAGTCCGAGGTTTGAACGTACCAGATGTGAAAGGAAGTTCGCCTGTCCTTCGAGACTAAGGTTCACGCCTTCCGTCTTCTCGTAAAATTCAACCTCCACTTGAAAGAGCTTTGCCATTTCAATGCAGGGACCGGCGGCACCCGCAACAGCAATTGCGGAATGCCGATCAACTGGATAGATTTTCTGAATTCGCCGCTCGCCGACCTGATAACCCTCTGTTGCCTGTCGGTCACCTGCCATAACAACCCCGGCATCATAGACGACAGCGAGGACGGTTGTGCCTTCGTAAGGACGGAATGATGACTCCGTTACGTGTCCACCTGAGGCGACATCAGAAGAATTAAGCGTCGCGAGTAATTCGGGGTGGCGACGCTTGAGGATTTGGAAGAAGTCGGAGGTGCCATAATCACTGAGGTCAAGCACTCCTACTGCCCTCCCCGCTGAATATAGTTCTCGACAAATTCCTGTGAATCTTCTTCCAAAATCTCATCGATTTCATCAAGAAGTGTGTCTAAGTCTTCAACGAACTCCTCATCCATTTCGCCATTTCCAACATCGGGTTGGATCTCTTCGGTTTCATCGACATGACGGTTGAGGTGTTCTTGTTGTTTTTCAGTCGACATGATTTTCTCCTTTAATAGTTGTCATGCTTCGCAGTGAGAACAGTACGATTTTTTTCTACGAAAAAAATCTTTCAGTTGTCAGGGGAATAGTTGTCAGTTTGCCTCGCAGTGAGAGTGCGGTTTTCTACGAAAACCTTTCAGTTTTCAGTTAAGAGACCTTTGGCATTGTCCCAACCCTCTTTTAACTGATAACTGATAACCGATAACTGATAACTATTTCCTCTGATAACTGATAACTACTTCCTCTGATAACTGATAACCATTCCTCTGATAACTATCCTGAGGCATCGCCTCGAATTTTCTTAACGAGTTCCTCTGCTGTACAGTTGTTCAACAGTTCGCCAACAATCTTTTGTGTCCCGAAGTGGGGACGATCCATCATAATTTTGTCAAGTCCCCCCGATTTACCGATAAAAATCATTGAATTCCAACTTGCACTGTAAATATGCTTTGGAAATCTCCGTAAACAGGTGCCACGAAAATAGGCACGTGTGTCTACAGGTGGATAGTGCATTGCGTGCACAATTTCTTCATGGTTGAGTAAGCGTTTAACATGTCCGTTCTTGAGTAGCCTGATATAGAGTCCTTTGTCGGGACGAATATCATGATACTGGAGATCAAGCATACGAACATGTGCGTCGTCCCACTGATATTCGTGTCGTTTTCGGTATGCATCAAGCAACTTCTTTTTGATAATCCAGTCGAGATAGCGACTCAACCGCCCCGGGTCTATTTCTAAATTATCCAGCACGAATTGCCATTTCTTGAGGACATCTTCAACGATAGGGGTGCGCTCCTCAGGTGTGAGGTGTTCCTGCGCCAACTTGAGATACGCGCGTTGCACTTCTATCGGTGACCACTGCTTTCCATCCGCGAGTTCGATCTCTTCCTTACAAGAGAGATCGCGCGAGATACACTTTATCGCCGCGACAGGATCCTTCAAACTGAATTTTTTTCCGATAACACCTTTCTCGATTAACTGGAGCGCGATAGAAGTGATGCCCGCTTTGAGATAGATGCTGAATTCAGACATGTTTGAGTCACCGACGATAACGTGTAAACGTCGATAGAGCTTGTCATCAGCATGCGGTTCATCACGCGTGTTAATCAGCGGGCGGTTCACCATAGTGCTAAGCCCGACCTCTTTTTCAAAGAAATCCGCGCGTTGAGAGATTTGATAATCCGTCTCCTCGCTCCCATTCTCCGCACCGACTTTGCCGCTCCCCGTGATAATAATCCGAGTAACAAGGAAAGGCATTAACCCATCAACGATAGTATCAAACGGTACTTTACGGGACATGAGATAGTTTTCATGTGCCCCGTAACTATGCCCCTTGTAATCGGTGTTGTTTTTATATATGATAATCTCTTGATTGTCAAGGAGTAGCCGTTCCGCTGCGAGCCTACTGACTTCTAATATTAATTCGCCTGCTTTTTCATATAGGAGCAGATCGCGTGCGTTCGCGCATTCTGGTGTACAATACTCAGGGTGCGCGTGATCGACGTAATAACGACCACCGTTGATTAGGATGTCATTAACAGCACTGCTCGTGTCTGCCTCGGAGATAGGTGTTTCTGTCTCTGCGAGAAACCCGCGGGCATCCATCAACGGACTTTCCTGATCGTAATCCCATGTGACAGAAGTAGCCGTACTCGGAACATCTCCTCTACAAGTCTTATAAGCGTTGACTACCAAAGTAGAGGCAGCGACCGGGTCTTGCTCACGTGCATTTTTGACTGAGATGCCGTACTCAGTCTCTGTTCCCATTATGATTGGTATTTCCATCTTTTATTAGCCATCAGCAAGAATGGCTATCGGCAGTCAGCAAAGAGGCCTCTGATAAAGTGATACGCTCTTGCTGATGGCTGACGGCTACTCCGCTGACTGCTGACCGCCATTAAAGAAAAGTTCCGCCTCGGGTGACCCGGACATCCTGTTTTTTCTCGCGTGTGGGTTCATTAGTCAAGGCACGAATATTAACGATCTTTTCGCCCTTCCGCCCTGAAATTTTTGCCCAATCGTCAGGATTCGTCGTGTTCGGCAGATCCTCATTTTCGTGATACTCTTCCCTGATAGCTGCCTTGAGATCGTCAAGACACATCCCTTTGTCTGCTCCATCGGAACCGATAAAGCGTTTGATCGCTGCTTTCTTGGCACGTGAAACAATGTTTTCGATCATTGCGCCACTAACAAAATCTTTAAAAAAGAGCGTTTCGCGTTCGCCACGGGCGTATGTCACCTCAATAAACCGATTTTCATCTGTGGTGGCGTACATCTCACGGACAGCTTCATCAACGAAGTGGTCCGCGATCGCCTGTGTATCTCCCTGAAACTGTTGACAAACCTTTTCAGCGAACGGAAGATCCGGTGTTAGATATATTGCGAAGATGTCTTTAGCACCCTCTGAGTTGGGCCGATCAATTTTAATTTTAACATCAAGCCTACCGGGACGCAAAACCGCCGGGTCAAGGAGATCTTGCCGATTGCTCGCGCCAATGACAATGACATCGCGTAAGTTCTCAACGCCATCAATTTCGGAGAGAAACTGTGGCACGAGCGTCGATTCCATATCCGATGAGATTCCCATACCTCTCGAACGGAAGAGGGAGTCCATTTCATCGAAAAAGATGATAACAGGAAACCCTTCTCTCGATTTATCGCGCGCTTTTTGGAAAACTTCTCGGATCTTACGTTCGGTTTCGCCGACGTATTTATTTAAAAGCTCAGGCCCCTTAATATTGATGAAATACCCGCGAACCTCATCATTGCCGCTCTCTTTTCGTACGCGCTCGGCTATACTACTTGCAACAGCTCGGGCGATCAAGGTTTTACCACATCCAGGGGGACCATACAGTAGAACGCCTTTCGGCGGTGAGAGGTTAAACTCTTCGTACTCCTTCGGATAGAGGTACGGCAGCTCAATTGCGTCACGAATCGCTTCTATTTGTGTATCAAGTCCACCGATGTCGGCGTAACCGATATCGGGTACCTCCTCAAGCAGCAAGTCTTCCACTTCCCGTTTGGGAAGCTTTTCCATGAGCATGCTTGTCGTATGGTTGAGGAGTACATTATCACCAGTTTTCAGGGGCTCCTCTTTGAGAGATTCGGCTATTCTGACAACGCGCTCTTCATCGGTGCGGAGGCTGACAATAGCGAGTTCATCTTCAATGCGCTCTTTAATTTTCACGACATCCCCGTGTCTCTCAGCACTTTTGATGGCAACAACGTTCATTCCGCTATTGACAATGACCTCTTGTCCCACCGCAAGGGTTTTACCCTTGAGTGCTGGATCGATATTGACGCGCCATTTTCTGCCGCTGATGTCAATATCGACAGTACCATCTTGATTCGCGCCGAGGAAGACTCCGTAATTATTGGGAGGCGCGCTGAGTTGAGCAACTTTTTCCTTCAGGATTTGCAGCTTCTCCTTCGCTTCCTGCAAGGTGCTCATCAACCGCTTGTTGCGTCGTTCCGCCGCCATCAACTCACGCTGTGTCTCATAGAGCTGCGTTTCAAGCTCCTTGACATGGACAACCCGCTGCTGCTGCCGCATGCTTTCGAGTTCCCCTTCAAGCATGTCAATTGTCCCTTGAAGGGCACGCATCTGCTGTTGATACCAAACGACATCAAGTGTCTTTTGGTCCTCAAAGGCATCCTCGGAATTTCCTCTTTTGATAGCCATACGTCAAGTTCTCACTTTCCAAGTAGTTATCGGTCATCGGTTATCAGTTTTCAGTTAAGAGGTCTCTGATTCTCTAACAGCTTCTTGGAACCGTCGTTACCTATAAGAACGTCCGAGATAGAAAAAGATTTTCTAATTTCAAAAGCCAAACCGATAACCGACGACTGACAACCATTTTATTAGAGTATAGCACTTTGAAAAAATAGTGTCAAGAAAAAGTCTACTGTCCATCTACCCTTTACCATTGCCTGAACACATGAACAAATGCTACAATCGTCGCTTGATCCTTCCCCAAGTGGTCGCGAGTTTGTCTGAGGCGGAAACCGCTTGAGGTTGGCCAGCCGTTTCGCCCGCACCGTCTCCCATTTCAATGTCATCAATATAAGCCTTCAGAGCAGTGGGGTGGTCCCAACCGAAGAAGATCCAGCTTAGCTCCGGATTCACGCCGCCTTTGCCACCCTCACCCCTAAAACCGAAATCATCGGCGACTTGTTCGTCATCAACGTAAAAGTCATAAGTTCTATCTTTAAAGTCAAGCACGATACGGAAATGATGCCATTCACCGAATTTTCCCGGCGCTACTTGTTGTCCAGCAGTGCCGTCGAGCGCATGGATACTGGCATCCGGCTGAATATTAAATACAGCAGCCCCTCCCCACTTGATGGCATCTCCACCAATATAAAACAGCATTGTGCCTGCACCCTTGTCCCGCTGCGTGAATAATGAAACATACTGAATGCCATCATGGGTACCTTCAAAACTTCTGGTGACCATTGTTTGCTCTGTGATCAGAATGCTTTTGCCTGTGTCACCGCGTTTCACCTTGCTTCCAATTTGGCAAGTTTTTTGGTTCATTGCCGTTTTCCATTCGTCTTGCCCGGCGATGTCTCCATCTTTGAAGTTATCAAAATTCTCACTGTACCACACGTC